>CAIVGO010000815.1 GCA_903905445.1 uncultured Bacteroidota bacterium | reverse complement strand
GAAAAACAATGAAATATTTGATCCTCACTATACTCGTTGGTTGTATGTTGGCTGTTTCCTGCACACAAGGCAAAAAGTCACAATCTGCAAAAACGAACACAACGAAATCCAGTGCCGGTACATCCAACACTGCCAATGCCACCGAAGTAAGCACAGGCATCGCCTGGACCAAATCTGACCGCTTAGCGCCGGTATTGGAAACTGCTCAAAAACTTAAAAAACCGGTTTTCCTGGAATTTTATGCCACCTGGTGCGGACCCTGTAAAGTGATGGACCGGGAAGTATTTAAAAAACCGGAAGTGTATAACTATCTCAACCAGCATTTTATCAGTTACCATGTAGATGTAGATGACACCAATGGACGGGCTATTTCCGAAATCTATGAAGTGACCGGGATGCCTACCGTGGTGTTCGTTGATCCTCAAGGCGTTGTATTGGAACGCGAACTGGGGCTCATTACCATGGACCGCTTTAAAAAAGTAGCGGCATCGGCGCTGAGCAAAATGAAATAAAGGCGCTTATTGCGTTTGCACCAGTCCGATCAATCCGGGCACAGTAAAACTACTTTGTTCGCCTGTTTTTTGGTTTTTTACCGATAAAACACCCTCTGCAAGCTCATTTTCACCGATAATGGCTACAAATGGTACGTTGCGTTTGGCGGCGTATTCAAATTGTTTTTTCAATTTGCCATGTTCTGGGTACAATTCGGCTGCAATACCGGCAGCGCGCAATTGCATGACGCATTGAAAGCCGTAATCATGCGTCGCTTCATCCATGCTGGCGATCAACACCTGAATACTGGCATCCAGTGTTTCGGGAAACAGGTTGAGGCCGTCCATTACATCATAAATACGGTCGGCGCCAAAAGAGATGCCTACGCCTGAAAGTCCGTTTACCCCAAATACCCCCGTTAAGTCGGCATAACGACCGCCGCCACCGATGCTGCCAATCTGATACCCGATGGCAGAAACTTCAAAAATACAGCCGGTGTAATAGGAGAGTCCGCGCGCCAGGGTGATGTCAAACACCACCTCATTGCGCACCAAGGTTTTACTCAACAAATCAAAAACGCGTTCCAATTCGGCAAGTCCTGCTTGTCCGCTTGGACTGTCGACAAAAGCGGTGCGTAGATTTTCGAGGGTGCCATTTTCCAGAATTTGTTCAATTTTGGCAATGGATGCGTCGGGAATACCCCGTTCGCTCAATTCTTTGCGCACGCCTTCGATGCCTACCTTATCTAATTTATCGATGGCCACCGTCATGGTCATAAACTGATCGGGGATGCCTGCTGCTTCGGCAATGCCAAACAATATTTTCCGGTTGTTGATTTTGATTTTTACCGGTACCCCCAATTTCGCAAATGCTTCATCGTAAATGAGCGCCAATTCGGCTTCAAACAGAAGGCTATCAGAGCCAATTACATCTGCATCGCATTGAAAAAACTCGCGGTAACGCCCTTTTTGCGGCCGATCGGCGCGCCAAACCGGCTGAATCTGGTAGCGTTTGAACGGGAAGGTGAGTTGGCCGCGGTTCATCACCACATAGCGGGCAAACGGTACTGTCAAGTCATACCGCAAACCGCGTTTGGCAATGACGGAAGTGAGTTTGCCTGCGTCTTTGGAGGCGAGCAAAGCATCATCAGCATCTTTCAAAAAATCGCCGTTGTTCAGAATTTTGAACAACAGTTTGTCGCCTTCTTCGCCGTATTTGCCCGTCAGGGTGCTCAGGTTTTCCATGGCCGGTGTTTCCAGGGGTTGGAAACCGAACTTTACAAACACCGCACGAATCGTATCAAATATAAAGGTGCGGCGGCGCACCTGCTCTGGCCCAAAATCGCGGGTTCCTTCGGGTAAACTTGGTTTTTGCATCTTTTTCAGCGCAACTTAAACAGTGAATCAAGTAAAATGGCCAATAGGGAAGACATCCTTACCTGGTTTTGCGTTCAGGCAAGGATGTCTGGATTGTTTGGGTGGATGGTGCGCGGACTATTAAAGGGCCGCAGTAGCCACTGAGCCAAACAACAAATTTTTGCTTGCGAGTGTACCAATGATGATTAATGCCGCAATACCGGTATAAATCGCCAGTTTTTTATGTTTATCCAGGTCGTTGCTCGCCTTTTTAGAAAAGGTGCGACCCAATTGAATCAAAACGATCGCAAGCAACATTGCGGTGATGTGTTCCACGGCGAAATAGCGCAAAATCGGATCTTTCATCGCAGCGCCCATGTTGGCAAATGCCGCTTTGGTGTAGCCACTGGTGCCAAAATATTGAATCAAGCCCAACAACAATTGCGTGTGTGCCGTAATCAACAGGATCAAGGACGCAGTATTGTCTTCTTTCAAAAAAGGTTTTTTGCCCAACCAGCCGCTCAAAGAGCGATAGAGCACAAAAACCATTGCAGCCAAAACGAGATACCGATTGTAACTGTGCAGAATATTGATAACAGATTGCATGAGCAGGATAGAATAGTGATGAAATTGTTTTTACACGGCCAGCAATGAGGTGCAGCAGCGTCGGGCAAAAGTAGCGAGAATGTACTAAGTGCCTGTAATAATATGCGTGATAAAAATTATTGCCCTGCATTGTGACCCCAAAACCAATTACTCGTATAAAGAAAAAAGTAAAAGTCCTGTTGGGTTTAAACCACACAGATCAAGATACACATTACAGTAGGAAGATTGTTTTCATTTAATTTTAGGAGTCCGCCCGACGAAAGTTAGGCGGTTTTTCTTTTTTAGGACTTAGGTTCTTCGGGGTTTTCTGTTTCCGGGACCGTATCATCTGGGGGTATTTCCGAGGTCGTTTCTGACGCTGTTTCCGTTTCCACTTCAACAACATTTTCCGTGTTCAGCGTTTCTTCAGCCGCCCGAATCTCGGCATGTACATCTATAATGGGCGCAATTTCAACCGGCTCCGGCGCGGGCTCCGATTTGGGCCCGCGTATCCCAAGCATTCGGAAAATAAACCCGTATAGGTTCGCTACCCAGGTTTTATCGACCAAAAACGTAAGGATGGTAGTCATGATCGTGGTACATAAAATAATGGAAAACACGATAGATTGAATCATTTCCCCACCTTCTACCCCTTGTTGGGCGGGTAAAGACGCCAAAACGGCGGCCCCCAGCCCTTTGGGAATCATTACGGCCATAAAAGCAGCGTCTTTCAGCGGTGTTTCGCGCGGGACAGACAGGCGTACAATCGGAATGCGCACCAAATACAAGGCACCGGTGATCGTTGCGCCCAGCATCAGCGGCCACCAGTCTTCCAAATGCACGGAAATACCAATATAAACAAAGAAAAAAGTGCGCAATAAAAATACCGCTTCTGAAAAAAACGCGCGCTCCACTTCCGTCAGTGAAATCGGTTTGCGGGAAATGACATTTTTCATAATGGGCGGTCCCAGCACATCAATATTGCCTAGGGTAATGCCAAAACTCAAAGCGGCAATCGGGCCGGAGTAATTGAGTAATTCGACAATGCCATATATAATAAACACAAAAGCAGGCGTGGTAAACACCGTATTTTGCAGGGTGCGCATGCGATTTAGCAGCACACTCCATAAAAATGCACCCACAATGCCCAACATAGCCGCCAAAATAAAGGCTGCAATCATTTGTCCGGTGACATAAGCCACATCCACGCGCCCAA
This sequence comes from uncultured Bacteroidota bacterium, assembly GCA_903905445.1. GTDB lineage: Bacteria > Bacteroidota > Bacteroidia > Chitinophagales > Saprospiraceae > M3007. Next base: position 11,656 of record CAIVGO010000815.1, on the reverse strand, counting down.
TTTTATAGGCAGAAAGCAGGGTAAGCGGCACGGCGAGCGTGTACACATCCGAAAAAGCAGACTCCAGGACCAGGATGGTGCTCGTCCGTTTGGCCATCGGAAACGCTTTGGCCAAGGTGGTAATCACGGCAGATGAAGTTCCCCCTACAATACTGCCCAGCATCAGCGACCGCAAAAGGCCCAGGTCGGTTGCAAAATACACGATGCTCCCTGCAACCAAACAAGTCGCCACAAAGTTATAAGTGGTAATTTTGGCAGTGCCGCCGAGCGCGTTGATGAGCGGCTCCAAGCGCTGGTCAATACCGCTTTCAAAAAGAATAAAAACAAGGGTAATGGTGGTAAAAACCGGCCCAACCGCGCCAAAAGTAGCCGTATGTACGGTGCCCGTGACAGGCCCCAACAACAACCCAATCAAAAATAACCAAAGCACATCGGGTATTTTGGTACGGGTAAAGAGCGTCGCAAAATAATGCGACATAAAAATAGTAAGACCAACAAAGACAATCGTGAGAGCAGTAGGCATGTTCTGAGTATAGGTGCGCTGGGCATAAGAAGGATAGGCTTACAACACACAAATAACGATAAAAATTTCAATTTCATCTTGGCTACCTCCAGCAAACTTAAAGACATGGCATTAAATCAAAATATGGCTACCGACCCTCAAAATATTCTGCTATTCGATGGCGTTTGCAACCTTTGTAATGCATCGGTTCAGTGGATTTTACTGCGCGATAAAAAACGGGTATTTAAATTTGCTGCCTTACAATCGGAAACGGGCGAAAAATTGCTGCGGCAGTTTGGTCGTACCCCGGGATCGCTGGATACGGCAACCCTGGTTTCGGGCAATCGAATTTTTCTGCGTTCCGATGCGGCCCTCGAAATTTGTCGGCAACTCGGTGGAATCTATTCCTTGGCGGTGGTGTTTAAAATTATTCCGCGTTTTATCCGAAATACCGTGTACAATTGGATTGCCCGTAATCGGTACCGTTGGTTTGGAAAACAGGAGCAATGCATGCTGCCACGTCCGGAGTGGAAAGATCGCTTTGTTTAATCCAGAAACCTTACTTATTTTTACCGAAACTTATAGACCATGATGAACAATAACCGTTCGCCACGTCGCTGGATTATCCTGGCGGCGATCTTCTTTCTTGCGCTGCTCCTTTATTATTCGCTGAGGCCCAAAACAGATCCAGGACCAGCGGTGCTGAACATTCAGATGAATGCATTACCCAAAACGCTCAATCCGTTTATGAGTTCGCTGGGTGCAACTTCTCATTTGTGTTCCCGCATGATGCTCCCGCTCGGCATGTTTGATGCCGAAAAAAGCACGCTCGAGCCCTTGATGATTAAATCCATTCCGCAGCCGCGCACGGTAACCGATGGGCCACAAAAAGGCCTGATTGCCTACGATTTTGAAATGTTGGAGGCTGCTAAATGGGACAATGGAACGCCAATTACGGGGTATGATTTTGAATTTACCTTCAAATTGGTATTCAATCGGGGGGTACAAGAAATGGATAAATGGCGTGGATATTACAATTATATTAAAGGGGTACAAGTGGATGCTGCCAATCCAAAGAAATTTACGGTGTTTCTTTCGGAGCCCTATATTTTGGGCGTTAGTTCTTTGTGCCAAATACCCATCATGCCCGCCTATGTGTATGATGCCGCAGGAAATTTGAAGGATATTTCACTTTCCAGCTTATTGGTTGAAAAACCCGACTCGCAGTTACTTTCGGATCCGCGGTTAATTGCTGCCGCAACCGAATTTAAACAGCCAAAATATGGCAATGATCTTAATTTTATCAGTGGGTGCGGTGCATATAAAATAACCCAGTTTACCGAGCAAATGGTAACCCTGGTAAAAAAAGACAATTGGTGGGGAGATGGTCTAGCAAGCAAGTATCCGTATTTGGCTGCTTACCCAAAGCAAATTAACTACAAACTTATTCGGGAAGAGCCCGGCATTGAAACCATGCTCAAAACCAAAGAGCTGGATCTGGTGTATGGTATCAATCCTTCCAGGTTTAAACTTTGGGAACAAGATACATCTATCAATAAATACTACAACTTCGAACAGCGTTGGGCGCCTCAATACAACCGCTTACTGTTAAACCTGACGAACCCCAAACTTTCGGATAAACGGGTGCGCCAAGCCATTGCTTGTGCCATTGATTACGACAACCTGATTGGCAATGTTTTCAAAGGTTTTGCAAACCGAATTGTAGCACCGGTGCACAGCAGCAAATCCTATTATGCAAAATCAGTAAGTTTATATCCATTTGATCTGCAACGCGCCAAAACCCTGCTCGCAGATGCTGGTTGGAAAGATACCAACGGCAATGGTATTGTAGATAAAAACTTGGGCGATGGCAAACAAACAGAGCTGGTAATCAATGTTTTAGCATCAACTTCGGTTTCGGTGGTAAAGGACCTGATAGAGGCCATTCGCGAAACAACCCGCCAGGCGGGTATTGATTTTGTTATAGAGTCTATGGACATAAGTCCTGCAACACTGCGCGCCATAACGGGCGATTACGAGGCATCTGTTAGTGCTGCCGGACTCAATACGGGCCTGGATGATTTCTATCAACAGTTCCATTCCAGCCAATTTGCACCCAATGGCGACAATCGCAGCCGCTTTTCGAATGCCCAACTGGATAGCCTGATTATGGCCATTCGCGTTTGTCAGGACGAAACAGCCCGCAATAAAATGTACGTGGCCGCACAAGAAATCATTCATGAAGAAGTTCCGGAAGTGTTTCTTTTTTCCACCATGCAACGCTTTATTGTGGCCAAAAAATTAAAATACGTGCTAACCCCCGAACGTCCAGGGTATTACGAATTCCTTTTCCAACTCAAATAAACCAACCCAGGCTTACGATATAAGTCCAACTCGACACTCATCACTTATCACTCACCACTCATCACTAAAAAATGGCTTTCGAAGTAGAAGGTAAACTCCACCGCATTTTTCCCACAGAATCAAAATCGGCCAGTTTTCAGGCACGCGAGTTTGTATTAGAAGTACCCGATGGGAACTATCCACAATTGATTAAATTCCAGGCCGTACAAGATCGTTGTGCGATGCTCGACGAATACAGCGAAGGCGATAAAGTAAAGGTGTCGTTCGATTTGCGCGGCAGAGAATGGAATGGTAAATACCTGACCAACCTGAATGCATGGCGTATGGAAAAAGGCAGCGAATCGGGCAGTGGCAACAATACCAGTTCAAAACCCACGCAAGACGATCGTTTCCCAACCGACCCGTTCCCAAATTACTCCGAAACCCCTCCCGCTAATACGGGCGGAAATATGGACGATTTGCCGTTTTAACACATTTTCAAGATCAAATGCCTACAACTTGCAACCATGCTTTCTGTGCACCGCTTTTTGATCTTGTTGGTAATATGCTGCTCAACCCAGGCCTCGGCCCAACGGTTGAGCAGCATCAGTACGCGCTGGAACGACGCTTTTGTGGAGTGGGACTTGTTCACGATTCCGCCACCCGACCCCAATGTCCCGGAGGATGACCCCGAACCCGAACCACCCGAAGAAACCATAACAGGCGAACTGAAACAACGCTGGCTCAATGTGCGTGACGACTGGTCGGAATGGGATTACCAACTCGGCGAAGAACAAGGCGTCATTAAAGTTAAATGGAAAGACAATCCCGGAGAATGGGAATTGCGTTCCTACCAAGGGGATATTATTACCATGCGCACGACGTTTCCCCGCAATTTTACCGAGTGGCGTGTTACCGATAACAGTATTTCCCTGCAACTTAAAAGCAAATACACCACACAACTGGACGAATGGCTGGTAAATGATGCCACCGATGGCAAATTTTACCTGTACACCCTCCGCCCAAATGATCCGCGTGATTGGGCCATTGACGATCAATTGGGCCCGCGCATTTCGCAATCCATGAAACTGGCCCTGGTGTTCCTGGTCATCATCAACAGCGTGCCCCGCATTTAATTTTAGGCAAAAAGCCCACCTACAATCGGCAAACTTTTACGCCGCGGCCAAATCAATAAGATACTACCGACAAATACCACCAAGGCAAGGTAAAACAACAGACCACCGTCGCCCTTGATTTCAATGCCTAAAATGGCCAAATGGCTCAAAATCGCGCCGCTAATAACCCCCAGCGATAAAACCGCACCAATCCCGGTGGTTGCCGGATATAAAATAAGCACCGCTGTAATTAATTCAATTACGCCCGATCCAATGCGCCCAACAGGCTCTGCGCCCAGGGTAGAAAAGATATATCGGCTTTCCTCTGCGCCTGTAAACTTGAAATAAAGGGTTTGTAACAAAATGCCTGCAACGACAACACGCAGCAAAAGATCGAAACTGAATTTCATAAAAGTTGTTTGTTTTGTGAATAGGTTGGTTGATTTCCGAACAAATGTCGCCTTTTTCATAAGAGTGGATTGTCCGGGCGACTACATTTTAGTACCCCGCTTTTCGCTTTTTGCAAAAAAATATCGGCGTGCGGACAGATCAAGCGGTATCTTGCAGCCTCAAATGCGCGCATCATGGTCGCTTTTCTGGAAAAAATTAATAATTCGGACAAATTGGTTTTGGTCGATTTCTGGGCCAACTGGTGCGGGCCCTGCAAGGCGATGTTTCCCGTTCTTGATGCGCTACAGCAGGAAATGCACCCTCAACTGGAAATTGTAAAGGTAGATGTTGATGAATACCTCGACCTTGCCGTTTCTATGAAAATCATGGGGGTTCCTACCTTTATTTTATATAAAAACGGCGTGGAGTGCTGGCGCGAACCCGGCACTTTTACCAAAGAGGCGCTGAAAAAAATGATTGAACCATTCGAAATATCATGCGCACCATAAGCATTTTTATTCTGGTACTTTTTTTGGGCGGACTGGGCTGCGCCAACGATGCTGCAACCGAAAAACGGGCCGAAAAAGCAATCCCTGTCCCTGTTGCACAGGTTTCGCAGGTAGAAACGGCATACCTGCTGGGCAAATTTGACCCAACCAAGCACCCTTCCTTTGTAGCCGTGGGGAAGCCTTACACCGACAAGCCGGGCATGTACCTGCATCAAGAAACGTTTGAGGCATTTAAAAAAATGTTTGCCGCAGCACAAAAGGACAAGATAAATCTTAAAATTATCTCCTCCACCCGGACGTTTCAACAACAAAAACAAATTTGGGAAGGGAAATGGACGCGTTTTGCCAAAGACGCCCCTGGTGCTGAGCAACGTGCGCGCAAAATCCTGGAATATTCGGCCATGCCTGGCACTTCACGCCACCATTGGGGCACCGATATTGATCTCAACGACCTGAATAATCCGGCCTTCAAAAAAGGCGGTAAATATGCCAGTACCTACGATTGGCTCCAGCAACATGCAAGCGCATTTGGTTTTTGCCAACCTTATACTGCCAAAGGCCCCGAACGGCCCCAAGGTTACGAAGAAGAACGCTGGCACTGGAGTTATACGCCCCTTGCTGGTGATCTGCTCAGCCAATATTTGCAAACCATTAAAAATGAAATGATTACAGGCTTTCAAGGCGCCGAAACGGCCACCAAAATTGATGCCGTTACCCATTTCGTTGCCGGAATTAATCAAAATTGTAAGCAAAAATAAAAAACGGTCACAATGGCTTATACTGAATCCGTAATGCTGCCACTCGGTACCATTGCGCCCCCCTTTGAACTTTTGGACACCGTTAGTGGTCAAAAACGTGCCCTCCAGGATATGATCGGTACCCGCGGTACACTGGTGATGTTTATCTGCAATCATTGCCCTTATGTACTGTATGTCAACGACGAAATTGTCCGCATCGCCCAGGCCTATCAGGCACAAGGCATCGGGTTTATCGCCATCAGCAGCAATGATGTGGAAGCCCACCCGGAAGACGCACCCGATAAAATGACCGAACAAGCGCATGCGGTTGGTTATACCTTTCCGTACCTTTACGACGAACATCAGGAAGTCGCCCGCGCGTACGATGCCGCCTGTACGCCCGATTTTTATTTGTTTGATGCAGATTTAAAATTGGTGTACCGGGGCCAACTCGATGAAAGCCGCCCAAAACGCAACCCGGTACCTGTTACTGGCGCTGATTTGCGCGCCGCATTGGAGGCCTTACTGCACGGACAAGCGATTCCAACCCCACAGCGACCTTCTGGCGGCTGTAACATTAAATGGAAAACAACTTAAAATTTAACATCAATTGAACCAAGATATGAACTTGCGCCCCGCACAAATTACCGACGAACTGATTCATGATTTTATTACCGCTGCTATGCTTGAAGATGTGGGCGCGGGAGATCATACGTCTTTAGCCACCATCCCCGCAGATAGCAGGAGTAAGGCCGTCTTGAAAGTGAAAGATTATGGCGTTATTGCTGGCATCGAACTGGCACAACATATTTTCCAGCGCATCGACCCAAGCAGTACTTTAACGATCCATAAAGTGGATGGGGAGGATGTACTTTATGGCCAGCAGGCATTTGAAGTAGAGGGACATACCCGCGCTATTTTGCAGGCCGAACGTTTGGTACTGAATTCCATGCAGCGCATGAGTGGTATCGCCACCCTGGCAAGCCGTTTTGCCTTTGAAGTGGGCGATTTGCCTGTAAAAGTGCTCGACACACGCAAAACCACGCCGTTGATCCGCTTTCTGGAAAAATGGGCGGTCAAAATAGGCGGTTGTGAAAACTACCGCTGGGGTTTGTACGACTGGATTATGATTAAAGACAACCATGTAGATGCCGCGGGTGGGGTACAACAGGCCATCGAGCGCGCGCATGCATACCAGCAGGAACACAACCTGAACCTGGGCATTACGGTTGAAGTACGCAACTTGGTAGAAGTACGCCAGGCCCTGGAAGCAGGTGGCATCACCCGCATCATGCTCGATAATTTTGAAATTCCGATCCTGGCAGAAGCCGTGGCGCATGTCAATGGCCGCTTCGAAACAGAAGCCTCAGGCGGTATTACCTTGCACAATGTGCGCAAATACGCCCATACCGGCGTGAATTTTATCTCGGCAGGTTCCCTCACGCATTCTGCCCTTCCACTTGATCTTAGTCTGAAAATTGTTCGTTAGTTCACCACCAATTTGCGGTTATCATGCCAGAAAAAGGAATACCTACCGTCGATCTTTCCCAGTTTGTTCAGGGTAATGCCGAACAGCGCACCACCTTTGTGCAAGCGCTGGGCCATGCTTTTCACCATGTAGGATTTGTTGCGGTGGTCAACCACGGCATTCCTAAAAGCCTGGTAGATGCATTTTATGAAAACTCAAACCGCTTTTTTGCCTTGTCCGACGAGGTAAAAAGGAAATACGAGGTGCCTGGCATGGCCGGACAACGTGGCTACACTTCATTTGGAAAAGAACACGCCAAACAATCAAAAGTAGCCGATTTAAAGGAGTTTTTCCAAATTGGACAGGAAGTGCCAGATGGACATCCTTTAAAAAGTGCCTACCCAACGGATAATGTAGTGGTGGCGGAAGTGGCGGATTTTGCTGCTTTAGGACTCGAATTATACCGCCAATTTGAAGTTGCAGGCGCGCAGTTGCTCAAAGCCATCGCTATTTTTCTCGAAATTGGTGAAGACTATTTCGATGATAAAATCGAACATGGCAACTCTATTTTGCGCTCCATTTATTACCCGCCGATTACCGAAGAGCCCGCCAGCGCCATACGCGCCGAACAACATGAAGACATCAACCTAATAACCCTGCTTGTCGGGGCCAGCGCAGGTGGTTTGCAATTGCTCAATGCCCAGGATACTTGGGTGGATATTATGCCTGAGGATGACGAAATTGTCATCAATGTGGGCGATATGTTGCAACGCCTTACCAACAATTACCTGAAAAGTACCACCCACCGTGTGGTTAATCCACCGCGTGCATCCTGGCACTTATCGCGCCTGAGTATTCCATTTTTCCTGCACCCGCGGGTTACCATGGATCTGACTTGTTTGCCTTCCTGCGTAACCGATGAAAATCCATTGCATTACGCGCCGATTACGGCTGGAGCGTATTTGGATGAACGTTTGCGGGAAATTGGGTTGAAGAAGTAGGGGCGTAATTATAGTCAACGCAAAGTGGTTATGAAAATAGCTGGCTTCAAATCCAGTTAAAATCAATTTTTATCCATCCATCCTTCAAATCCATTTAAATCTGGGTGTTATTGATTCAAAAACACCCGAGCACCCAACGCAACACCCATGCTATATGGATTGCTGTTGTAACTGGCCAGGCTTCCCTCGAAGGCCTTGTTTACGATATACCGAAAACTGGGTTGAAGAAAAAGAAAATGGCCTCTTTTCGTTTGATGTTCCCAACCTAAGCCCAGTCCAAAACCTGGACGCAGGATAAGATCGGCATTTGTAGCGAAAATCACATTCGTGGTTGTTTCCAGATCAGCATAAAAACCGGCCCCGATCTGACGCCGGATACCCAGGGGAAGGTAGATGAGTTTGGTGTTTGTGTGTATATCCTGCACGTTTTCACCTGAAAGTAAGGGGTCAAACTGACCATTGTTGTTTTGGCTGGGCCATTGCAGGCTTTTCAACCGCGCCCGAAAATTCATCCGGGCATAACCCAAGCCAGCCCGCACGCTCCATTTGGGATGAAATTGGTAAACCCCGTTCGCTTCCATTCGATATCCCAATTGCGGAAGTTGCTTGCTGTAAGATTGAGTAATCTGACTGTTAGTCCAATAGGAAATATCGGGGGACACCGCAAAGGAAAGGCTGAACTGTTCCTGACTGGTCAGCAGCGCGGGTAGAAAAAACAGGCAAATAAAGGCGATCTGCTTCATTGGATAAATGTTAGGGTGGATTGAACCCTCAAAGTTAAGAAATCCGGCAAATAGTTAACCATCCCGCAATATTCCTTTTCCGTACCTTTCGCTTTTGTTTTGCTACCAATAATTAATACCGGAATAGGATGTCTAAACGGCTTTTTTTGATGTTTTTTTGCCTGGCTAGCGCTTGGCATGCCCAAGCGGCGCTAATTTATGGCACCTTTCGCAATGCCTTTTCGAGTGATCGAGTTGGCGTGATTGTGCCGCATTATTATATCGACGGCAAAAGTGATACCTACCGCAGAGAGTTGAATTTCAAGATGGAGTTTTCCTTTGAATTCAATCTGACAGAGCCCCAACTCGTGTTTTTAGAATTCAACGAGGAGCGCCTGCCCTTGTTCCTTTCCCCAAATGATACCCTGGAACTGCGTGCGGATGCTTTTAAATTTCCACTTGTTGCTCAGTTTTCTGGAAAAGCGGGTGCCAACAATGTGCTGCTACAAACTTATTTGCAGGAAAACCTGCAAGATTTTGATGAATTTAACAATGTGCGTTTCAAAATAGGGCAATGGTGGGCAACCGTGGAGGTACCAATGAATCAAATGATGGAAGCCTTGTCGCCTGGTCCGTTTCGCGATTCCATGGACCACCGAAAATTGGCAGCAACCACCCTGTTGGACGAATTTAATACCCAAAACCCCAATGCCTTGAGCAGCGATTTCCGCGCGTTTTTATCTGCCGAAATAACCTATTATTGGGCTTACCACCTCCTGGTGTATGGTCATGTGTTTGGAAATATTCACCGGGTAGATGCGCCCTTTTTTGATTTTTTATACGATGCACCTACCCAGCATCCGATGATAGGCAGCGAATGGTACCGCCAATATTTGCTGGCATTGATGGCGCGCCAACAATCAAAATCAGATAAAACGGATCGGTTTTGGGCGGGTCAATATGAACGCTCCGGAACCTTGCTGGAAGGCAAACCCCTTGCCTTTTTTCGTTCAGAAATGATCAACATTGCATTTTCTATTGAACTATACCGCGAAATATTGCCACTTTTTAACGATTTTATGCAAAACAATCGGGTGCCGGGCTATGATGAAAAGGTGGCCGATTTGTATCAAAAATTTGCAAAAGTCTCCCCCGGAACACCCGCACCGCTCTTTTCGGGGTTGGATGTCAACGGGAAAAATACCACGCTCGCACAATTTAAAGGGAAAGTAGTATATTTGAATTTCTGGGCAAGTTGGTGCGGTGCGTGCATCAAAAAAATGGAATATTTAGATGCTTATGCGCCCGATTTAAGTGCAAAAGGGATTGAAATTATCAATGTATCGATCGATGAAAATCCGGAAAATTGGAAGGAGGCCCTAACGGCAAGGGCGTTTGCCGGGTATAATATGTTGGCCAGTGCCGGCAAGCCTCAAAATATCGCAAAGGTTTATGGCGTCGAAGCCATTCCACAATATTTTATCATTGATGCGAAGGGCGCTTTTGCCGATAAAGCAAGAGGAAACCAGCCTGCCGATATTCGATCGAAACTATTGGAATTTGCACACTAATCATCGTACTCAAAACATGCTCAACCAACAAAATAACCTTTACGCCAAACTCCAGGAAGCCAAACGACTCGGCGAAAAAAAATTTGCAGTCCTCCTGGATCCCGATAAACTCCGACTCAAAAAACTGGAACAAACCCTCGATCTGGCCCTCGAATGTGGTGTTGATTACTTCTTCATCGGCGGCAGTCTGGTGGTCAACAACATGCTGGATGCCCTGCTGACCAATATCCGCCAGCGCTGCGATATCCCCCTGATCCTCTTTCCGGGCAATTCCTTCCAATTGAGTTATCGAGCCGATGCGCTCCTCTTTTTGTCGCTCATCAGTGGCCGTAATCCGGAATTATTGATCGGGCAACACGTTATTTCGGCTCCGTTTCTGAAAATGTCACCCCTCGAAATCATTTCCACCGGCTATATGCTGATTGATGGCGGTGTAACCACCTCTGTGCAGTATATGTCCAACACGTACCCAATTCCGGCGGCTAAAGACGATATTGCGGTGTGTACCGCCCTGGCAGGCGAGATGCTTGGCCTCAAACTCATGTACCTTGATGCCGGTTCAGGTGCCCTCAATCCGGTGTCGGAAAGCATGATTGAAGCCGTAAGTAGTGCCATCCAAGTGCCTTTAATTGTGGGTGGCGGCATCCGTACGCCCGAAAAAGTGGCCGCCAACCTGAAAGCGGGCGCCGATGTGATTGTGGTGGGCAACGCCCTTGAAAAAGATCCGGTGTTGTTGCGGGAGATGGTTGCGGCAGTGTAGAAAGGGGCGTTCCACGAGATTCAGAGAGGTACGCGTTACGCGGAGGAATGGAGGGACACAGCGTTTTTTGATCTAACCAAACCATTTGATTATTAGGTACTTGCTAAACATTTTTACCTCAGTGCCCCCGTGCCCCTTTTTTTCTCCGTGTCCCTCCGTTCCTTTGCGCAACGCTGTGTCCCTCTTCCCTCTAAAACCGAACTACCTTCTTAACAAACCACCCCGAACTACCCGAAAATCGCAAAAAATACACCCCAGCCGGTACATTTGGTGCCACCGACCAGGTATTGAGCCCTTTTTCCATGGGGCGCTTTTCCGTTTGCCACAATTTTCCTTGCGCATCCAGCCAATCTACTTGCAGCGTTTCAGCAAAAGCGGCATTCCATTCCAGGTTTAATGCCGCCTCAAAAGGATTTGGTGAAACGCGCAGGTTATTGGCCAAATTGGCTTCCGGTTCGGGGTAAATGCGCTGAATCAGGGCACGATCTGCAGGGCTTAATGCCGAATCATCCAGCGTACCGCCCAACATGCGCACATT
>CAIVGO010000814.1 GCA_903905445.1 uncultured Bacteroidota bacterium | reverse complement strand
AGCCGTTTAAATACCTGCTCGGGTTGGAGCTGTACGTTTTCGGCAAAAAACTCCTGACACACATTCATTTCGTACAAATCGCCTTCTATAATGTGTGCCCGGACGTTTGCCACCGTTTCCAGGTATAGCGCTTTGGGCATGCGCGGCGTGAGTATTGGACTTTCGGTGGGTATTTCGTCGGCCATAACCTGCTGTTGCAGTATCTGTTCCAATATTTCGAGGGGCGATGGATGCACCGTATGAATCTCAATTGTGCCATTTCGAATGCCCACTACGGTTTCGGGCTGAAAAAAATACAAATCGGGCAATCCAATGCCATCAAAATGGTTCGATGTCAAGTTTTCTACTTCATTTTTCAAGTCATACCCCAAAAAGCCAAAAAGCCAATCGGCGGGCGCTTCTTTTAACTGATCGAAGGCACTTCCAACACCACATTTCAGGATTGTTTGCGCGCCTACCGCAGACAAACAATCCCAACGGCTATAGGGTAAATTGGGATATTGATTGCTGTCTAAATACGCGGCAATTTCAAATTGCTGGATCCAGGCAAACAATTTTTCCTGAAAACCTGGGTATGCTGAAAGCGGAAAAAAGGCGCTGTTGCGCGCTATGTTTTGCATAATCTGAACTTAAAGAGGCGTCACTTTCATACCACCCGGCCACTCAATACCGGCGGCTTCCTCCGTACTTACCTTCCAAATATTGGCTTTCATTTGCAACAAACTGGCTGTTACCTCACTCTGACGAATGCCAAAAATAATCCGACCTGCATCTAGGTATTCCTCCCGGATAATTTCCAGGTGCAGTTTTTTCAAGGCATTCATGATATCCGGCATCAAACTGTAGTCAAAATCGACCTGAAATTGATCGCTGACAATTTTTTCAACAATGGTGGCCTGGCGCAAAGCCTCGGCGGTACTTTCCCGATAAGCCTGGATCAACCCCGATGCACCCAGCAAAGTCCCCCCAAAATACCGCACCACCACCACCGCAACATCGGTCAACTGCAAAGCGTCAATCTGGTTCAAAATCGGCCTGCCAGCGGTTCCACTGGGTTCTCCATCATCGTTGGCGCGAAAACGGCTGCCATCGGGCCCCAAGCGCCAGGCAAAACAATGGTGGTTGGCCTTAAAATGGGTTTTTCTCAATTGTTCCAGATAGGCCAGCGCCGCCTCTTCGGTGGTCACCGGATAAGCAAAGGCAAGAAATTTACTGCCCCGGTCTTTAAATTCGCCGGTAACAGGTACAGTGATGGTTCGAAAAACGTCGGTCATTGCTGCAAAGTTGAACAGGAACTTGCTTAGGGAGGTTGCGCCGTAAGCTTGTTTTTTATAAACTTGCCCTGATTTTGAAGTTTGCTCTCAAATTTAGGTCTCAAAGCAGCTTTTTTCGTTGGTTTTGGACTTGTTTTTTTGAAATAGCCTTCAAAGCACGTGCTAATCTTTTTTTAATCATTAATTTTTAATCAAAATGCGTGAATCATTTCTGCACTATGTCTGGCGTACCCGTCGGATTGCACTCAAAAAACTTACCACCACCACCTTTCAGCCCGTCGAAATTCTGGATCCGGGCACGTACAACACCGACGCTGGTCCCGATTTTTTTAATGCCCGTATTCGCATTGGCGATACAATTTGGGCAGGAAATGTCGAAATGCATGTCCGTGCCTCCGAATGGCTGGCACATGGGCATCAAAACGACCCCGCTTACGACAATGTGATCCTGCATGTGGTCTTTTTGGAAGACAAAGCCATTTACCTGGAAGAAGGCGTGCGCTTGCCTTGTCTGGAAATCCGCGATCGGGTTGCCCTGCCATTGCTGGAAAAATACATGCAATTGGAAGCGGCCGAGGCCTGGATTCCGTGCGCCAGTTTTTTTCCGAAAACACCCCAGGTAATTCGACTCAATTGTCAGGATCGGCTGCTGGTGGAGCGTTTGGAAGAAAAGACTGCCCAGGTTGCAAAAGCCCTTAATGCAACGCAAAACCACTGGGATGAGACTTTTTATCGGGTATTGGCAGCCGGTTTTGGTCTGAAAGTGAATGTGCAGCCTTTTGAGTCGCTCGCGCGCAACCTGCCGCTCCACATTTTGTCCAAACACCGCAACCACCTGTTT
>CAIVGO010000813.1 GCA_903905445.1 uncultured Bacteroidota bacterium | reverse complement strand
GGTGGTATTGGCCAGCCAGCCCGGGTAGGCATCGTAATTGGGTGCCGGACCATAACCGCCTTTGCAAATTACATACGGGGTGCCATTTAAAGCCGCAAAACCGCTGGGCGCACCGCGGAATTTTCTGCGGTCCACTTCCTGCCCAATGCTCAAATCAACCCAGGAAACGGTTGAATCCAGTCCGTAGCCGCCGATATTAGCGACCAACAGGGTGTTTGCACCCGATTTAAACATCTTTTCGGGTTGTGGCAATGCTATGGTACTCAACACTTTATTGGTGTTCAAATCCACTTTTGCCAAACTGCCGGAAAAGCCATCTTTGCCCCATTGGGTAACATACGCCGTGTTGTTATCCACTGCGTAAAAATAGCGTGGAAAGCCCAGTCCGCCGATGGTATCGAGGTATTCGAAGGTGGAGGCGTCTACTACCACAATTTTGTTGGCCCCATTCACCACGATGTAGCCTTTGCCATTGTGAAAAGTGAGGGATTGCACAAATTGGCCCAGCACAGCGCCACAGTTTTCGGAGGCATACACATCTTCGACGGTGAGGTTGCGGCTCGCATCATGCCAGGTAATGCTGCCCGTTCCGTTGAACGAACCTTCATTGACCACAAAAATACCTTTGTCGTAATTGCCATTGCGGTTGCCACAATCGTCGAGCACCGGGTCTGGTTTGCAGGCCCAAAAGGCGCTTAGTGCAAGTAGCACAAAAAAGAGAGAGGGTTTGAAAAGTCTGACTTTCATTTTTAATGTTTAAAAAAGTGAAAATGAAAGGCAAACGGGAAGGATCGGTAGATGTGTACAGCCCAAAGCACCCTGCGGCGCAATCAGCAAGTAAACACATCGTTCCCGGCTTTCTGCCCGAAGCCTGGTACAAGTTGGTGAATGGCAGGTCTTCTGGCTCGTTTTACAAAAAGCGCCTTCCCGTGTTGCACACAGTGGCATCGTGCTTTTTGCTTCCAAACGCGTGTTTGGATAAAACTTACAGCAGCGGGGACTGCCCCGGATTTGCACCGGTGTTCCCTTTTAATGCTTTCTCAAAGAGAGAGCAACCAAAAACCAGGACGAAGGTAGGTTTCTTTCACGCGCAAATGCACGAATCGTAATCCAATTTATTAGATATAATATGTATTTTGTTTTAATTTAAATATTTGTACGGGTACTTATAAGTTATCATCTCAGTAGTTTCCGATACAAATCTTCCACTTTTTCGCGCGCCCAAGGTGTTTTGCGCAAAAAAGCCAGGCTGGATTTGATACTCGGTTCATATAAAAAACACCGAACTGGAATCCGCTCGCCCAATGCTGGCCAATCGTAGTAATCAACTAATTCTTCCAGCATCATTTGCAGGGTAACGCCGTGTAAAGGATTGTTTTGTTGCATCGTTCAACTCATTTTTCATAAAACTCGATCGGCAAACCATCCGGATCGGCCACAAAAGTAAAGCGTTTTTCGGTAAATTCATCTACGCGAATGGGCTCTACATATTGTTGATGTGCTTGCAAGTGGGTTACGACGGCATCCAAATCGTTTACCTCAAAGGCCAAATGCCGCAACCCAACGGCTTCTGGTCGGGAAGGGCGAGGTGGGGGAGCGGGAAAGGAAAACAGTTCGATGACGTATTGACCGTTGAGTTCAAGGTCTAGCTTATACGATTGCCGCGTTTCCCGGTACACTTCCCGAATCACTTTTAAACCCAATATTTCGGTGTAAAATGCTTTGGAGCGCGCATAATCGGAGCAAATAATGGCGATGTGGTGGATTTTGTTGAATAGCATGGGGTAAAATTAGGGATTTTCGGGCTCTAATATTAAACTGGTTGATATAGAACTACGCCAGGTAAAAAGTCGAAATACCGGATATTATATGTGTAAAGCGGGATTTGTTGAACGAATCTGCTCAATCGTCCTCGGGTTATCCTTCCAGATGCCGAATAGCTGCTTAGGATCAATATTCTTATCACCGCGCGTAATGCTAGCTTGCGGTGTAGAGGGCGACGATTGGATTTTTATATTTTTAATATCCAAGGTTTTAAGCAACAAAAGCAGCTGCTCAACTTCTTGAATCCCCGATGTTTCGATGGTTACGGTCATGTTTATAGTGCTTTTATCTACAAATATACGGCGCTTTAAAAATGTTGGTGGGAGTATGTGCTTCATATGCTTCTTTTCCTTTTAGCCTTACCTGAAAATTAAAGGTTTCTCACCATCCCCTTGGCACAATTCCTGCAATACCTTATCGTGTGCGGTGGTTAACTTTTAAATATCTAATCTCAAAATCACTCTACTAGACATTTTTATTTCGCGCAGATGTTACACAGAAAAAAGGCAGATACATCTGTGCGAAATATTTCCAGTAGTGTGTGTCTCAAAACCTAAAACCAATCCGATAAGATAAAAGCATTTGATTCCGGTCAACCCCGGAAAACAGGTGAACATATTCGCAATCAAGCTCTCCAAAAAACCTCCAAATGATCGGATGTGCAATGGACCCGCCGACCATTGGCCCAATTTTACTGTAATCATAAATCTCCCCATAAGCTTCTCCCCATCCTCCAGAATGGATACCATAACGGATAATCTTACTTTGTGCCCCTCTGCGGTTGTATCGAATCCCGGTCTTTGCCCTTAAATTCATTTTCCATATTGTATAGC
>CAIVGO010000812.1 GCA_903905445.1 uncultured Bacteroidota bacterium | reverse complement strand
TTCATGCAGGCTGGCGGGGCACAGAAGCGCAGATTGCACGTAAAACGATGGAGGCCATGCAGGCTGCCTTTGGGACCCGCCCGGAAACTTGTTGGGCTTATGTTGGAACTTGTATCGACGAATGTTCTTTTGAAGTGGGACCGGATGTGGCAGATCACTTTGATGCGGCGTTCAAACAGTATAATGCTGATACCGACCGTTTTTTGGTCGATTTAAAAAAGGCCAATTGCGCGCAACTTCAGTTTTGTGGCATTCCAGCAGCACAAATTGAAACTTCTGCCTACTCAACGGTGTTGCATGTGGAAGATTATTTTTCACATCGGAAAGAAAAAGGACAAACCGGCCGGATGCTTTGTGCCATTGGCTGGAAGCAAACAGCGCAATAATTTGTCTTTCTGAAGAAATTGACCCAACAAAACTTAAAATTCTGACCTATCTTTGGCGGCTATTTGGTTATGGCGAAGGAAAAAAAGAAATCGAAAATTGAAATTAAAAACCGGCGGGCTGCTTTCGAATATCATTTCGAACAGGAGTACGATGCCGGAATGATGCTCACAGGCACGGAAATCAAGAGCATTCGGTCTGGCAATGTCAACCTGAATGATGCATATTGCCTTTTTGAAAACGGTGAACTCTATGTGCGCAATTTGTACATTGCCGTATACGAATTAGGCACCGACAACAACCACGAGCCCCGCAGGGTGCGCAAATTGCTGTTGCGCAAACCCGAACTGCGCAAATTAGAGCGCAAGGCCAAAGACAAAGGCTTTACCATTGTACCTTATATATTGTATGTCAACGACCGGGGTTTTGCAAAACTTACCATCGAATTGGCAACGGGTAAAAAATCGTTCGACAAGCGGGAAACCATCAAAGACCGCGACGATAAGCGCAGCCTGGATCGAATGAAAAAACGTTTTAATGTTTGATAAATCGGTTATGTACAAAGGACTTGCCTTGTTTTTTTCTTACATCGGTCACCCTTTACTGGCGCTTTTTTATATGCTGGTTTTGATGATGGCTTGCAATCCTTTTGCATTTGGCATTAGCAATATGGCCGAACCGAAAGCGGTGGTGCTGCTGGTATCTGTTTTTGCCATTACCTTTCTGATACCTGGGTTTGGCGTGGCGCTGATGAAACCCCTCGGGTTGATAAAAAGCCTGCACCTCGATGATAAGCAGGATCGGACGGGACCTTATATTATAACGGGTGTATTTTATCTTTGGTTGGTCAAAAATTTGCTCACATTGGGGCATTTACCCGCCTTGTTTGTTCAATTTGCCTTAGGCGCTACCATCAGTCTTTTTTTATCCTTTTTTATCAATATTTTCCTGAAAGTAAGTGCGCATGCGGCGGGTATGGGTGGTTTGGTAACGATGTTGCTCCTTACCTTGTTTAATTATCCCGACGCGACTTTGGGTATTCCAGTCAATAATGGTATAATTTTACTGCGATTTGATGTGATATTGGCCGTTGGTATCCTGTTTGCCGGCTTGGTCGGAACAGCGCGCCTCGCACTCAAGGCGCACACCACCACCGAGTTATACATTGGGTATGGGGTAGGTTGTATTTCAATTTTAATTGGCCAAGCC
>CAIVGO010000811.1 GCA_903905445.1 uncultured Bacteroidota bacterium | reverse complement strand
GGGTACCGCACCTTATCAGTACAGCATCAATGGCGGTGTTTTCCAAAATTCGGGCATCTTTTCGGGATTGGCTGCGGGCAACTACACCGTCATTGTGCGCGATGCCGTGGGCTGTACGGCCAGTGTGAGCACCAATTTGAATAATTTGGGGGGACCTAATATTTTGATTTCCAACCAAATAAATCCCAGTTGTGGACAAAGCAACGGCAGCATTACCGCCAACGGGAGCGTGGGTACCGCACCTTACCAATACAGCCTGAATGGCGGTGTTTTCCAAAGTTCGGGTACTTTCTCGGGATTGGCTGCGGGCAGCTACACCGTCGTAGTGCGCGACGCTGCGGGATGTACGGCCACGGTGAGCACCAGTTTGAATAATCTGGGCGGACCCAATATTGCAATTTCCAACCAGGTCAGTCCGAATTGTGGACAAAGCAACGGCAGCATTACCGCCAATGGAAGTGCGGGTACCCTACCCTATCAATACAGCATCAATGGCGGTGTTTTTCAAAGTTCGGGTACTTTCTCAGGATTGGCTGCAGGCAGTTACACCGTGCAAGTGCGCGATGCAGCGGGTTGTCAAGCCACTACAAATGTAATCTTAAATGATGCAAGTGCCAATTTGCCCAAAGCCACGATCGAAAGCAGTGCATTAACGCTTTGTGAGGGGTATGATCTTAACCTAAAAGGAAATTTGCCTCCAGGAACAACGGGCATGTGGAGCAGCAATAGCCTCGTACCCGACAATCCGAATAACCCGATATGGAACCTGACACCGCCTGCTGCGGGTAATTTTGTGGTAAGTTGGAGTCTTTCGGCACCTGGATGTCCCAATTATGATGTTAAAAGCATCCAAATCCAAGTAATTGCCTTGCCACAAGCGCTCAACGATGGCGCTTTTAATGTCAATAATGGTGCATCTGTGAGCATTGATATGCTGGATAACGATAACTTCATACTGCCCGTTAATGCACGGATTATTCGACAACCTAAACTGGGCAGCGTCAATATTAACAATCAAAACCGGATTGAATACACGGCATTTTCGAGTTCCGATGGCCCGGACACCCTTGTTTACGAAATTTGTTACAGCAACTGTGAGGAAAGTTGTGACACGGCAACGGTATTGTTTCGTGCCATTAACAACGACAATCCGTGCGTGATCACCAGCGATACCAATAATATTTTGACCAATGGTCTTACGCCCAACGATGATGGCTTTAATGACTTTTTGGTATTTCGGGTTGTAAGTTTGGAAGAATGTGAGGTCAATTATGCACGTGGTGAAATTATGGTTTATAATCGTTGGGGAGATGTTGTTTTTTCGGCATCGCCTTACAACAACGATTGGGGCGGCACCAATGCCAATGGGGATGCCCTGCCACCGGGCGTTTATTATTTTGTTTTGCGGATTTCAGCACCTGAACGATTGTACACGCAGTTTGGAAGTGTTATTCTGCTGCGATGACTTCGATCCATGATAAAAAGCTTTATGATTTATCAAAAAACGATTCTGTATATCCTGATTGGATGTTTTTCGTCTTCCCTGGCCGGACAATCGCTTGTTTTGCCTGAAGATCCGATTCAGCAGCGGCTGATTGGAGCGGCTGGGCAGGATGAATTGGTTGCGGTTGCCGTTAACTGGCGGGGCGACCTTGCTGCGATTGGCAATACAACCCGGGGAACACAAGGTGGACAAGACCTCGTTTTTGCCACTTTTGATGCCCAGTTGAATGAAGACAAAGTGCGGCACATTGGTCGGCCGGGACAAGATGGTGCTGGTAAAATTGCTGTTTTACCCGATGGCCGGTATGTGGTGGTTGGATATTCTACGCGACCTGATGGTGCCGTACCCGCACGTTCCAAGTATATTGGAAAAAAAGATGGATGGATTTTGATCCTGGATGAAAATGGAGATACGGAACAGGAATTGTTGTTAGGATCGAGCGAGGACGATGTATTTAAAGCACTTGCGGTAGGTTCTGACGGCAGTATATGGGCTGCAGGTAACGCTGGCGAAGATGCCTGGATTGTGCACTTAAATCCACAATTTCAGGTTGTATGGGAACGCCGTTTGCGGTTTAAACGGGCCCCCTCTGGTATAAATGCAGTAGCGTTGACCACAGACGGGCAACTCTTTTTTACGGGTAGTGCCAGCGTGGCAAACAAGTCCCAACTCTGGCTGGGCGGCTTAACGTCAGCGGGTGATGTAATGTTGGATAAAACATTTCCAACTTTGGCAGCGGAAGAAGGCACGGGTATTGCCCTCTTGGATGCGCAAACATTGGCCCTGTGTGGCACTGTCTATGACCCTCAAAATCGGGAAAATGGTTTCGTTACAATCCTCAATCAAAAGGGAACTATACTACAGCACCGGCCTTTGGGCGGCAGAGAATATGATCGCCTGAACTTTTTAAGCCAGCTCTCCAATGGTCGGCTACTGGCTGTGGGCAGTAGCGCCTCCTTCGAGCGCGGCAGCAGGCGTATTTCGGCCTGGATGAATATCTTGAATGATCAAGCAGAACTGAAACAAGAGGTGTATTACGGCAGCAAACTGGATGACGAAGTATCGGCAGCGATTGAGCACCCCGACGGACGGCTTTTTGCCTTGGGTACAACCGCAAAGCAAGTACTCAAAATGCGGCAGGGTTGGCTTTTTCAACTCACCGAGCGCGCACATAACAAAACCTCCACTCAATCCCTAGTACCAAATGTGCTGCCGATCCGATACCAACAACAAGGCATTGCGCAGGCAAACGAGCGCCTGTTTATACCATTTTCACTAAATAATACCAGTAAAAAAGCACAGTACAACCTACGGGCGGTACTTACCCCACGCAATTCAGATGCTGCGCGGTTGCTGAAGTTACCTGGCGGGCGTTCGATTCTTTTACCCCCTGTTCCGGGCGAAACGTCCCTCGAATGGGGCCTGCCGATTCAGTTTGCAGCAGGCAATCCCGCAGGCACCTATCCGATCCAAGTACAGTTTTTTCAGGGTGATTCTTTGGTGGGTAAGCCTTACACGGTTGAGGTAAATCTCGGCTCCACGGCACTCCCGCGCCTTATTCTGACCGCTATGCCACTTGATAGTAGTTTGTCGTTGGGCCAGGAAGGCTTTTTGCCCTTTGTCGTGCACAATGCGGGCGACCAAATTGCCAAAAACCTTACCTTATCGGTCATCGCTCCACTCGGGGCAAGGGTACCGGCCAATATGGTACTGGGCGACCTTCCTGCAGGTGCCCGTATTACCTACCGCTTACCTGTTTTGCCCGAAAATGTAGCAGTAGGCCCCGAGGCCATTCGGCTTACCCTGCGCGTCACGGACGAAAACCTGGAGCATACCGCCACCACACAAGCTGTTGTGGGCGTAAGCGCGGGCAATATTCCGCCCAAGCCACCTGTTTCCAATTATACCGTAGCAGTTTGGGTATATCCGAACCCCGATCATTTTGACCAGTCGGCTGTGGTGTGGACGCAGGAAGAAATTACCGTTCAGGTAAAAATCGTGTCCAATACGGCCGTTACGCGACAACAATTTTGCCTTGAAATCAATGGCCAGCCCTGCCAAACGGGGGCCAAATTTGATGAGGTACAGATTAAGGGCGACAAAAACAGCAAGACCTTTTCGCAGACCCTGCGTTTACGTCCAGGAGAAAATAAAATTATGGCGCAAATCCAAACGGCCTCCGGGCAGGTTCAAAGTGAGGCTTTGAAAATTGTGTATGCGCCTGCCAAACCCAATTTGCACATTATCAGTATTGGGATTCCTGCGGCAGATTTGAAATACACCGTTAAGGATGCGCGAAATTTTGCCACCGCTTTTACCAATAGTCCCAACAATGCTTTTGGTAAAGTTTTTATGGACACCCTGCTAACAGAGGGCCGCACAACCAAAACAGAAATCCTAAAGGCCTTGCGCCGGATGCAATACCGTTACACCGACCTGCAAATATTGCCCAAAGACCTGGTGGTGATTTTTGTTTCAGGCCATGGGCTGGGCGCTTACGATGGGCGATTTAGGTTGGCAGCCAGTGATTATGACGGGCCATTTATGGAAGAAACCAGCCTCGATTTTGAGCAGGAAATTGTCAATTACCTGCAAACGTTACCCTGCCAAAAATTATTCTTTGTAGATGCCTGCCACAGCGGCACGGCTTCAAGCACGGGTTTGGCGGGTATTGCAGCCCGGAAAAACGGTCTGAATATGTTGGTTTCTTGTCAACCCAATGAACTCAGCTATGAAGATGACACCTGGCAAAATGGCGCATTTACGGCTACGATTGTACGTGCTATCGAGCAATTTGGGCGCCAAGCGGTTACCTTAGATACCAACACAGACGGTGCCCTTGATGCAGCCGAATTGTTTGCATACATTGAAAAGGAAGTTCCAAAATTGGTGGATAAAAAACGCCCCAAAACCACCACATCGCAACATCCCAAACTGTTCCTAGCCACACCCGAAAAGGCACTCATTCTATTTGAAAAATAACGATGCAACATTTGAAACATACCCTCTGTCTTTTGATTTTCTTTTGGCAATGTATCCCTTCCGAGGCGCAACAGTTGCCCTATCAAACCCAGTTTCGCCAGTTGTATGCTTACATCAACCCTGCTTCTATTAGCAGCGATTATTTTTTGTATGAGTACAACACCACCATCAATGCCTCTTATCGTTTGCAATGGGCAGCGCAGCCTCAAACGCCTCGTACGTTTTATGTGGGTGGCGAATATATTCACAATAGAAACCAAAATGGCGCGGGCTTTAACCTGGCAGGCGGGGCCATGCTCTTGCGCGACCGTGTAGGCCCCTTAAGCCTTACAGGGGTGTCTGCGCGTATTGCCAGTCTTTTTGCAGAAGACCCCTATTTTGGAGCATTTTCTGTTGGTTTTAGCTTTGGCATGACCCAGTACCGCTTGTTACACGATCGAATTGTTTGGGAAACCTTGGATGACCCTACCATCCCGCTGAATGATATTTCGACCACCCGACCAGAAATTGGCGCTGGCGTTTATTATTTTAAACGCATTAAAAGAGGGCGTTTGTCGGGCGATAATTTTTACGCTGGTGCCTCGGTACCACAACTCTGGGCCGCCCATGTATCGGTTGAAAGTGGTGGCAACAGTGTACCGATTACACGTATTCCGCATTTTTACGTTACGAGCGGCTGGTACCATTTTTTCAATGAAGAGAGTTTTCTGGAGGTTGGTATGTGGGGCAAGCTTGCACCCGGCGCTCGTCCAAATGTCCATCTAACGGGCCGCTTTCAGCCTTTGCGCACGTTTTGGGTAGGTGCAGGTTTCAATCCCAATGGTCTGGTGCATTTGGAAACGGGCTTCAACCTGCCTGGTTTTATGGCTGAAAATGGCAACTTGAAAATTGGGTACGCATTTGATTACAATATCTCAGCATTTGATCTTCCCTTGGGTTCGTCGCACGAGTTGCATGTGTCTTATTTGTTGGATACGCGGTAGGTTGATGGAAAATCTAAATCACTCAATTAGTTTACTTTTTAACCAATTCATTTCGCACTCGCTGAACATACTCGGCAGTAACACCCACAAACTCAGCAATTTCCGCATCGCTCCATTCTGGAAATTTTTTGATTGATTTGATGGTGATAGCATGGCTCGTCTCTTCCATACCTTCTTTTCGACCTTCAATTTTACCTTCAATTTTACCTTCAATTTTACCTTCGATTTTACCTTCAATTTTACCTAACGCTTTCCCTTCCTTTCTACCTTCTCTCAGTCCTTTTTCTTTCCATTTTCTCCCAAAAATTTCAGGAATCGCATCGATCCAATCGCGCTCTGCGGGCGGTAATTGCTGGTTGAGATCTTTCACTTGAGACTCTGTCATATTGTTGAAATTTAAAATGTACAGCGTTAGCGTTTGCAGCAGTATGCCTTCGCGGGTATTCTGATAGAATGGCCTCCCAAAAGTAAGGATATTGGGCCAATTTTTGAGGGTAATTTTTTTATTACGCGCAAATTTTAACGCTAAAAACAGGTTTTTCACGTATTCTGACTCCACTTTTTCTTCAATTTCCGCTGATGGAATTTTACGCAAGTCT
>CAIVGO010000810.1 GCA_903905445.1 uncultured Bacteroidota bacterium | reverse complement strand
ATAAGGTTGATTTCGCGGCAGACCAAGTTGGCGCAGCGCTTCTATGTATTCGCCAACCTGAAGGCAAAAATGTGTCTGCCCCCATGCCATCAAAATTTTCAACTACTGGGTTGGTATCCGCTATACTAATCTGTGCATTTAACTTAATTACACATAGAAAAAATAAGAGGCCAAAAATGAATTGGGCGCTTTTCATAGGTTTGTCGTTTGTTTTGGAATGTCTGCAAATCTACCGGATTTAAGATAGTGCGTCAACCCACCACAATGTCAACTTACATAAAAAATGCTAAATACTACACATTAATGCTATAAAAACGGTAAAACCAATCAAAACTTTACGTTAATTTAAAGTCTTACTATTAACTAAACCGTGCAAGTCCCAACAAATCCCCTAATCTTTGCAGCTCACTTTTAATCCTTCTGTGGTCTTAACACGCCCAGAAAAAAAAATTTACCGTGACGACAAACACTAAGCAAACACTGACGGTCGCAAAGCCGCTCCTTTTAATCCTGTTGCCGATCCTGATCTTTCCTTTCGTTGCCAACGCGCAGTTTTTTTACAAAGCCCAATACAAGCGTTATCAGCACTACATGGAATTGGGGCTTATGATTGGAGCAACCAATTATTCGGGCGATGTAGCAGAACGCGACATCGAGTTAAAGCAAACTGACCTTGGCTTTGGGGCTTTTTTCCGATACCACATTTCACAAAAAATCCACGTAAAGGCGCAGTATTATTCCGGCTCCATTTCGGGTGATGATGTCAATTCACCGACACTCAATGGCCGAAAATTCCGGTTTTATACCCGTATCCATGAAGTTGCTGTTGTCGGCGAATGGATTCCGCTGGCGCTCGAACACGTTACCCTTACCGGTATTCACAACTTTTACGTGTCGCCCTACTTTTTTATCGGAATTGGGGCTGCCAACAGCAAACCAGAGCCGGAGTATTATGGCTTGGCCAGCGACCGTGCCAAATACCTTCGCACCTCCTTGCCGGAAAATGACATCGTAAACCGATACTTTATTTCGATGCCGATTGGTCTGGGAATCAGGTTCGACTATTCCGAACGCCTTACGTTTGGCATAGAAGGGGGCTGGCGCCCGGTGTACAACGACAACCTGGACGGCATCAGCATCAATGGAAATCCTAAAAAAGGGGATTGGTACTACTTTATGGGCATTACGGCTTCGTACTTTATCAACGAGCCTTGGCGTCCTTTATAGTACTTAGCCAACTTTCTGCGCATCAATCAATGTAACAAAATCGTCGAACAGGTACTGGGCGTCATGCGGACCAGGACTTGCTTCCGGGTGATATTGTACACTAAAGGCAGGTTTCCCTTTCAAGCGAATACCTTCTACAGTGTTGTCATTCAGGTTGATGTGCGTTGGTTCTACCAAACCTGGATTGTCGTACACCGCTTGTTCTACTACCCCAAAACCATGGTTCTGGCTGGTGATTTCCGAACGGCCGGTGCGCAGGTTTTTCACAGGGTGGTTGATGCCCCGATGGCCGTGGTGCAACTTATAGGTAGGCAAACCTGCTGCTAAAGCCAATAATTGCTGGCCAAGACAAATGCCAAACAGTGGTTTTTCTTCCGCAAGCATCGCTGTTACCAGGGTAACAGCATACTCCATCGAGGCTGGGTCGCCCGGTCCGTTGGAAAGAAAGTAGCCATCGGCATTCCAGGCTTTTACTTCCGCATAAGGCGTGCGGGCCGGAAAAACCTGCAAATAACAATCGCGGGCGTCAAAATTTCGAAGAATGTTCTTTTTTACACCAAAATCCATCACTGCGATTTTGCGCGCAGCATCCGGGTTGCCAATAAAATAAGGTGCTTTGGTGGTTACCAGGCTCGACAACTCCAGGCCCGCCATCTTTGGGGTGGCCGCAAGTTGTAATTTGAGCGCCTCAATATCGTCTGTTTCGGAAGAAATGATGCAGTTCATGGCCCCACGCTCGCGGATATGCTGCACGATGGCGCGCGTATCCACATCCGAAATCGCAACCAGCCCTTCTGCCTCAAAATAATCATCAATGGCCTGATCGGCAAGTTTGCGGCTGTAATTGGTATTGAAGTTGCGACAAACAAAACCCGCAATTTTAATACCATCACTCTCTACTTCATCTTTTTTGATGCCGTAATTACCAATATGCACATTGGTTGCGACCAGTACTTGACCGAAATAAGAGGGATCGGTAAAAATTTCCTGGTAACCGGTCATTCCGGTATTAAAACAGATTTCACCAGTGGTAGCACCGATTTTTCCGGCAGATTTTCCGCGAAAAACAGTGCCATCTTCGAGCAGTAAAATTGCATTGGCCATGAGCGATGAAGGTTGGTGCGCTGATTGTTTGCAAGTAGCGCTTTTGGGGCGCAAAGGTCTGCTTTTTTATGGGAATCTTAAAACCTTCTTTCAATTCAATTTTTAGCGTCTAATGTTAAGTTTGTGTCTCTTTTGTAAATTTAATATTAAGTTAGTGTTAAGTTATGTACTTTTGCCAGTCCAATTTGGGGAAGTACACTAAACGCCGCCTGAAAGGCAGCATCCAATTGTCATGCTGAGCGCTGGTTGCCAATAATTGAGGCCGAAGGCCATACATAAAACAATACAGCGCGAAGTATCATTGGAATTTCAATTTTTAAAACTATGAAAAAAGTATTTGAGCGGATGCTCTTGGATGATCGTTTGGCGGGGAATGAAATCTTGGCGCCTTTACATAAAGGTTATTTGGATGCAAAAATCAGCGTAAAACAGGCCAAATTGGACAAAGTGGCCACCAAAACCGCTTACCAGGCCGCAGTTCAGCGCGGAGAAAAAGACGGAATGCTGATGATGGAACTGCTGACAGCCTATCGCCAGTCAAAACACATGTTGCATTTCCAGCAATTGGCGGCAAACCTAAGCAAACAACGCCTGTACCAATGGCTCGACCAATGGTCTAGAGATACCGCAGTGCCGCAATCTTCCAAAGAACAAAAAGCGAAGAAAAAACAAGTGACTACTGCAGTGGCAGACAAGAAGAAAGGAACAAAAGCGCCAGAACCGGTGGTTGTAACACCAAAGGTAGAAGAAGTACAAGACAGCGAAAAAAAGAAAAAAAACGGCCCGACCGTTTCAAAATAAAGTGAATAATGATTTGAAGTGATTTGGATTTAATGACAAAAGAGGAAATTCTTGTTGAATGCAACCGGGTTGTGGAAACACAATCCGGTTTTTTTTTACTCAAGCCCGTTCAAACAACCAGGAAATGGGCCTTCCGCGCCGAATTACATAATTTGACTTTACATATTTGTGAATATGCGTAATCGCCTCGTTCGGGTCGTCGGTAAATAACAATAGATCCAAATCTGCAGCCGCAATAGTACCCTGCGCAATCATCCAGTGCATATACTCAAGCAACGGCTTGTAATAGTCGGTACCCATCACCACCATCGGAAAATTGATCACTTTTTTGGTCTGGACCAAAGTTAGCATCTCAAAAAACTCATCCATGGTGCCAAATCCACCCGGCAGAATCACGAATGCGTAGGAATACTTGGCCAACAATACTTTGCGCACAAAAAAGTAATCAATAGTCACAAATTTATCCAGGTAAGGGTTGGCTTTTTGTTCATGCGGAAGTACCACATTACAGCCCACCGATGGGCCGCCCGCTTCACGTGCACCCCGGTTGGCTGCTTCCATGATACCCGGACCGCCGCCTGTCATAACCGTCATGCCCAATTCTGTGACAATCTTGGCCCCGATTTCCCGCGCAGATTCGTAATAGGGATGCCCTTCTTTGAATCGGGCCGACCCAAACACCGTCACACAGGGACCGCTAAAATGCAGGGCACGAAAGCCTTTTATAAATTGAAAAAAGACCCGAAAGGCAAACCACAATTCAAAACCCCTGCTTTTGGGGCCTTCTAACCACACGTGCTCCGATTCATTTTGCTCAATTAAAGGAGCATTTGCATTGATATCTTCCAACATAGTTTGATTTTATATTTTTTATGGCGTCAAAGATCGAGTTTTGTTTTATAAAATAAAGAAAACCAAGGTTTTTGCTATTATTTTACCTACCTTTGCCCGGTTTTAACCTATTTGTACACAACCGTTTTCAAATTTGAAGACCGGTTGCTGACAGCAGTTCCATACATGGCAGAGCAAAATTTTGTTGATTACGTAAAAATCATGTTCCGATCCGGCAAAGGCGGAGCGGGTAGTTCGCATTTTTATCGCGGACCAGCCATGCCCTTGGGTGGGCCAGATGGCGGAGATGGCGGGCACGGTGGGCATATTATCCTTCGGGCAGATCCGCAAGAGTGGACCCTCTTGAGTTTGCGCTATAAAAAGCACATTTTTGCCGAGGATGGCCAAGGTGGGCGCGGCGGACTCAAATCGGGCAGCGATGGCGATACGATTATTGTGAATGTCCCCTTGGGTACCGTTGCAAAAGATGCGGAAACCGGTGAAATTTTGTTGGAAATCACCGAAGCGGGCGAAGAAAAGATTTTACTGCCCGGTGGTCGCGGAGGTAAAGGCAATGATTTTTTCAAAACCTCCACCAACCGCGCACCAAAATATGCGCAACCCGGCGAACCCGGTCTTGAAAAATGGATCATCCTCGAACTTAAAGTTTTGGCTGATGTAGGGCTCGTAGGCTTTCCCAATGCCGGGAAAAGCACGCTTTTAAGTTCCGTTTCGGCAGCCAAACCCAAAATCGGAGATTACGCATTTACCACCCTGACACCCAATCTTGGCATTGTTGAATCCAGGCCAGGCCAAACGTTCATCATGGCCGATATTCCGGGAATCATCGAAGGCGCGCACGAAGGCAAGGGCCTCGGACATCGCTTTTTACGACATATTGAACGTAATAGTATCCTGCTGTTTTTGGTTCCAGCCGACACGATTCGAAATATCTCGGAGGAATATCATATTTTATTGAACGAATTACGGGAATTTAACCCCGATTTGTTGGATAAACCCCGCATTTTGGCGGTATCCAAATGCGACTTGATCGACCAGGACTTGGAGCAAATGTTGCGCGAAACCCTGCCGGAAGGCGTGCCCTGTATCTTTATTTCGGCCGTTTCCAATTCCAATATTCAAAAATTAAAAGACATGCTTTGGAAGCAATTAAATGCTGAATAAGCACCCGAACTTGCGTAAATAACTTGTTGGGTGAAAAAAAATGATTTTTTATGGCCTTGTAAAGTGGTACATTTCAAGTAGAGCCCTTACATTTGAGGCGAAAACCACATGAAAGCACAGGGCCTTCTCGTTCTACCCAGGCGAGGAGGCCTGCTTTTTTTGGGTAAAAAGCCTGTGCTGTGGCATTAGAATAGTTGTTTGAGGACACTTTAGATTAAAATCCATCATTTAAATGGAATCAAGCGTTTCATCCATTATTTTTGCCCAATGATTGAAATCGCTAAGTTTTTGGAGCATACCGTGCTCAAACCAGATACTTCCCTGACGGATGTGCGCCGTGTTTGTGAAGAAGCCATTCAATATGGATTTGCCGCAGTGTGTATTCCGCCTTTTTATGTTCGGGATGCGCGCCGGCTCCTTGGCGAACGCAGCAACTTGCGCCTTGCAACCGTGGTAGGCTTCCCGCTTGGTTATAGTGCAATCGCTGCAAAAAGCGAAGAAATTAAACGCGCCGTGGATGAAGGGGCCGATGATATCGATGCCGTCCTCAACATTGCTGCCGTTAAAAGCGAAAACTGGTCGGTTGTTTTTAATGACATTGACAGCATCGCCCGGGCCACCCAATTACGCGGCAACACTTTGAAATTGATTCTGGAATGCGGCCTGCTCAATGTTGCGGAAATGCAGCGCATCATTGAAATTGCCGATGAAGTACGCATAAAATGGCTAAAAACCGGCACCGGATTCAATGGTTTTCCGGCAACCGTACCCATGGTGCAACAATTGCGTACACTGGCACCCGAACATATGAAAATAAAAGCAGCAGGAGGCATAAAAACCCATGCCGAGGCAACAGCCCTACTGGAAGCGGGTGCAGATCGCATTGGAACATCCGCCTCCATGCAAATTATTGGAAAATAAACACCTGCAATATCCCACTTCCCTTGCTCCAGCATGACCAAACCAGCGCCCGCCATGATTAAAATCGCCCTTAGCCTGTTCTGTTTGTTTTTTGTGTGCCAAACGACCAGCGCACAAGAAGTACAACTCAACGAAACACCGGAAGTAGCCGAATTATACAAAACCTGGACCAATCAAAACCGCAGCATGCCCCATCTGGAAGGCTGGCGCGTGCAAATCATGGCCAGTACCGACCGCACCCAAATTGAAGCAGGTCGGGTGCGCTTCCGCAACGCCTACCCAGACGTACCCGCTGAAATGATTCACGAAAAGCCGTATTATAAGTTAAAAGTCGGTGCATTTAAAAGCCGCCTGGAAGCCTTGGCGTTCATCACCAACCTGAGTGAATTTGACGGTGCATACCCGGCCAAAGACAGTCAGATTCATCCACGCGACTTTTTACAACGCTACTAACAGCCCTTGGTGGTAAGATATTTAATCACATACTGGCAATCCTGGCTATATTTGCCTTTTAGCCCGTTTCTGCATCAACGTTCGATCTTAAAAATACAACACTGTGTCTCGCTTCCGCAACACGCCAATTCAACTTGGCGAAATAGATAAAGTGACCCTTGGCATGTACATTGCCTTGGTTTCTATTGGCTGGTTGATGATTTATGCAGT
>CAIVGO010000809.1 GCA_903905445.1 uncultured Bacteroidota bacterium | reverse complement strand
TAAGAACCGATGGTGTAAGGCAACACGAAATAGCCATCTGCCAAACCCTGCATCAAGGCAGAAGCACCCAGGCGATTGGCGCCGTGGTCGCTGAAATTGGCTTCTCCACAAGCATATAAGCCCGGGATAGTGGTCATCAAATTATAATCTACCCACAAACCGCCCATGGTATAGTGTACCGCCGGGTAAATACGCATCGGTACTTCATAAGGGTTATCGCCGGTAATTTTTTCGTACATTTCAAACAGGTTGCCATAGCGGGCTGCAACGGTTTCTTTTCCGAGACGCTTAATCGCATCTGCGAAATCGAGGTACACGGCCAAACCTGTCGAACCCACACCTTTTCCATTATCGCACTCAATTTTTGCAGCGCGGCTGGCGATGTCACGCGGAACCAAGTTGCCAAATGCAGGATAACGGCGCTCGAGGTAGTAATCGCGTGCTTCTTCCGGAATCTGCGTCGGGTGCTTGAGGCGGTCGGCCGGATCTTTAGGTACCCAGCAACGGCCATCATTGCGCAAGGACTCCGACATCAGCGTCAGTTTTGACTGGTAATCGCCCGAAACTGGAATACAGGTCGGGTGAATTTGCGTATAACAAGGATTGCCGAAGAACGCGCCACGACGGTGTGCGCGCCAGGTGGCCGTTGTGTTACACATCATGGCATTGGTACTCAGGTAGAATACGTTGCCATAACCACCCGTTGCCAATACAACTGCATGGCCAGCGTGGCGCTCCAATTCGCCCGTAAGCAAATTGCGCACAATGACACCGCGGCATTTACCATCCACCACCACAACGTCCAACATTTCGTGGCGGTTGTAGAGTTTTACATTGCCTTCCGCGACCTGACGGCTCAAAGCCTGGTAAGCGCCGATCAGCAATTGCTGTCCGGTTTGACCCCGTGCGTAAAAGGTACGCGACACCTGGGTGCCACCAAAAGAGCGGTTATCGAGCAAGCCACCGTAATCACGTGCAAAAGGTACACCTTGCGCAACACACTGGTCGATGATCGAACCAGATACTTCTGCCAGGCGGTGTACATTGCCTTCCCGGGCGCGGTAATCGCCCCCTTTGATGGTATCATAAAACAGGCGGTACACTGAGTCACCGTCGTTTTGATAGTTTTTTGCTGCATTAATACCACCTTGTGCTGCAATTGAGTGCGCACGCCGTGGACTATCGTGAAACGTAAAACATTTCACATTATAACCCAACTCACCCAGGGAAGCGGCCGCTGAGGCGCCAGCCAAACCGGTACCGATGATGATGACATCAATGCGGCGTTTGTTGTTGGGCGCTACCAGCGGAACGGAACCTTTATAGTGGGTCCATTTTTCCGCCATGTCACCGACAGGTACTTTAGAATCGAGTTTCGGATCCATTGCTATATTGTTGTATTGGTTGTATATACGATGGTTGAAAACGAGCAATTAATTGCCCGAAAATGTGCGTATTGATTATTTGATGTACATCCAAACCGGAATCACGGCAAACAAAACAGGTACACCAACGGAATAGGCAATGCCCAATCCTTTGATTATTGGGGTGTATTTCCGGTGATTGAGACCTAAAGTCTGGAAAGAAGACCAGAAGCCATGCCACAAATGGTAAGAAACAACACCCATGCAAATTACATAAAACAGCACATAACCCAGGTTCTGATAGGAAGCACCAACCAGCGCATACAAATCTTTAACCGGATGATCCAGGCTGCTGTACTCGATGAACGGAACATTGCCCCAGTGCATTTGAAACCAATATTGGTACATGTGCAAGATCAAAAACACTAAAATGACAATACCCAACCATGCCATGTTGCGCGAGGAAATTTCGCTGCTCCGAACATGGTTTACTGCATACCGTACTGCCCCGCGGGAAGCCTTGTTGTGCTGCCACAACAACAACCCTTGGATCGCATGCAACAAAATAGAAGCATACAGCGCGTAGGATACAATTTTGATCAATGGGTTGTGGGTCATGAAATGCGCATACGCATTAAAGGATTCTCCACCGTCATCGTTCAAAAGTTGTAAATTTCCAATTAGGTGAACGATCAAAAACAGCATCAAAAAGATACCGCTCAAGGCCATAACGAATTTCTGGCCGATGGAAGATGTTAAGAATTTAGTTAACCAACTCATTGTTTGTGATGAGTGACGAGTGATAAGTGATATTTTCGGTGTAAAACTACTTGGCAGAACGCATCCGCCAAATATTCTGTTGAAAAGGAATTGATATTTGGCCTTATTTAGACATAATCAAAACTTGATCGCCTAAAAAGCCTTATTTCTTTCGTGCTGCCCGTACTAAAAATACCGCAAGGAGGGTAAAGAACGCCAAGCCTAAGCCATCGTATCCGCCCACTCCCAGACTGCCGGTCAAGCCATGTTCCAAACTCAGGGTTTCTAAAGGTTTGGCTGTGGCATCGGCTGCTTGTAACATAGCAACTACCACGCCAGCAAGCGCGCCGCCTGCTACCAATCCGGTTGCAAACAAACTGCCTTTGCCCAAATCGGCGTCCTCTAATTCTTCCCCTTTGCGTTTGGCCATCCAATCGGTTAAACCGCGCAACGCACCGCCCGCATAAATCGGAAGGGTGGTGGAAAGGGGCAAATACAAGCCTACTGCAAAAGACAAGGATTTGACCGCACAGAGTTCCATGGTGATGGAAATAAACAATCCTACCAAAACAAACTGCCAATCGAGGTTAAAAGAAAGCAAACCTTTGATCAACGTGGCCATTAAGGTCGCCTGAGGTGCATTGAATTTTTCACCAATGGCATGTTCGATGCCCGCAGCGCGCATTTCCGCAGTCGGATTGTCCAAAAACTGCACCGTAAATCCGATGACTAAGGTAGAAACAATGACACCTATAAATAAGGCCAACTGCTGATAGCGTGGCGTGGCACCTACTATATAACCGGTTTTTAAATCCTGAGAAGTGGCGCCTGCATTGGCTGCTGCAATACAAATCATACTGCCAACCACCAAAGCCATGGGTTCGTACACTTTCCCGGTCCAACCCACCCCAATAAATACCAACGCAGTACCCATGATGGTCGCAATGGTCATGCCCGAAATGGGGTTGTTGCTGCTTCCGATAATTCCGACAATACGGCTGGATACCGTCACAAAGAAAAATCCAAATACGATCACCAACACGCCAATCAATAATTTACTGAAAAAATTATCACCGGGTACGTTGGGTAAGATCGCCATCAATAAAATTAATGCCAAAATGCCAATTCCAACCACTTTCATCGAAAGATCATCCTCGGTGCGCACTACCGCAGCGTTTTTATCGCGGTTGCGCATGTCTGCCAAACTCTCCCGAAAAGAAGAAATGATCGTAGGCATGGTTTTAAACAAGGTGATAAAACCGGCTCCAGCCACTGCGCCAGCCCCAATTTGACGCACGTAAGCCCGATACACCGCATCCGACAAGTTGGCAAAGGAATGGGCCACCGGGTCCCATCCAAAACGGGCGTTCGCGACCGTTGGATCCATCAACCCTAATTTTGCCAATTGTGCCGCAATGGTATCCGCAGGAACCAACGTTGCTAACAACGGAATCAGTCCAAGCCAGGCCAACACGCCGCCTGCAACGAGTACGCCTGCGATGCGCGGACCAATAATATAGCCCACGCCGAGGTATTCTGGCGTGATTTCACCACTAACTACTGCCGCTGGTAAATACTTATTGGCTGCTGCGGTGGCAAACTTGGGTACCTCTGCAATCACATGCAGTACTTTTTGTAATATGGCAAAAACAAAGGCAAAACCAAGTCCCTGATAGGCTGTTTTGGCAAAATCGCCCCCCTTCTCGCCCGCAATCAGCACTTGTGCGCAGGCCGTACCTTCCGGGTAAGGCAGATTATCGTGTTCTTTGACAATTAAAGAACGGCGCAAGGGAATCATCATCAATACCCCCAGGATGCCCCCAAAAATGGCCAACATCAAGATGGTCCAGTAATTGAAGTACCCTTTTCCAATGCCATCACTTAAAAACAAAAAAGCAGGTAAGGTAAATACAACCCCGGCGGCGACCGATTCGCCCGCAGAGCCGGTGGTTTGGATGATGTTGTTTTCCAAAATGGTGGTGCCTAAAAATCGGCGGCCCAGGGAAATGGCCAACACGGCAAT
>CAIVGO010000808.1 GCA_903905445.1 uncultured Bacteroidota bacterium | reverse complement strand
TAATCTTAAATCAACGGTATCGGGGTGTGGTTGCTTTATGGATGACGACGATACTATTGTTTTGTAGCCGTCAATTGAACCAATTCCTGGTAAAACGCTGCAAGTTCAGGATTTGCCGGAAATTTTCCATCGCCCCACACAACCCGGTTCTTTTTGCCCTCATCCTCCAATTCTATAAACTGATATGTATTGCCGGGATGTGCAAAAGCAAGGGTCAAAACACCCAGATTTTCGGCTTTGTCAATCAATCCATCTGCTTTTCGGCTTTTAATAGAAGGCAATGCCGTAAGGGCAGCCTGAACACCATCGCGCTGAAATAACTGGCCATTTTCGAGCAATACATAACTGGTTTCTTTGCCGGTGATGCCGCCGCCGTTGCCCCAGCGCAATAATTCATCTGGCAACTTGTCGGCGGTGTATTGGGTGTGTTTGCAGGCAAAAAACAAACTGATTGTACTCAAAAGGACAGGGTAAAAAAGATAGGTTCTCATTTGGATAAGGTTGCAAATCGGTGGGAAAATACGGTTATAAGCCCTTGCCAAATGACCATTTAGCATTTGACAAGGGCAAAAATAACAGCGTTTTCCTTTGTTAGGCGATTTATGCCTGGTACTTTTTATACACCTTCTCCATGATAGCAGCCAATGCCCGATCCTTTTCGGTCACCTTGTTGCCGGCATCGTGGGTGGTCAATTGAATTTCAACCACATTGTACACATTGCTCCAATGCGGATGGTGGTTCAATTTTTCAACGTGAATGGCCACTTCGGTCATAAAAGCAAACGCCTCGATGAAATCTTTAAATTTCAACGTGGCCTGTAGTTGGTGATCTTTTTCTTGAAACATGGTTTTGTTTTTTAATTTTACACAAAATTTTCCTGTTATGCTTTTTAGTTTCCCGGTACTCTTTTTTACCCTGCTTTATTACGGTTTTATTGCCGGCATTGTGTATTTTTTCATCAGCAGACGCCGACTTGTGCGCAAAATACGGCAGGACCGCTTCCGGGGTTTGGCCAAGCGCATGCAACTTGAGTTCCTGGAAGAAGACCGTTTTGGATTAAAAAGTCAACTCAATCAATTCGATCTGTTTCGCCGCGAACACCGCTGGTTTTTTTACAACAACACCCGGATTACCAATGTATTGTACAAAAAAGTAGGCGAAACCGACGTGTATTTGTTCGATTACACCTATCTCAAATCCTATGGTAAAACAGTTAAACGGATCACCCAAACGGTGTTTTTTGCCAATAACCGCCACTGGGATTTGCCGAATTTTAAACTCAAACCCGAAACCTGGTGGCATAAGGTAAAACAAACCATCGGCGTCGACCACGACATTAATTTTCCCGATGGACCGGAATTTTCCGATAAAGTCTGGTTAAAAGGCCAGTTTGAAGACATGGTGCGCAACAAATTCAGCCCCGAACTCCGAAAATTTATCCTCGAACACCCGCCCGCGCACGTGGAAGGCAACAATTTTTACCTGATTTCTTACAAGCCCGGCCAAAAATTGGAAGCAGACGAAGCCGAAAAGTTTTTTGACAACCAGATCGAACTGATGCAGTTGATGGAACATGAAGGCAAACTCGAATTGCTGAGCCTCGCCGAATTAAAAGAAAAAAGTGCCGACCC
Organism: uncultured Bacteroidota bacterium; assembly: GCA_903905445.1. Classification (GTDB taxonomy): domain Bacteria; phylum Bacteroidota; class Bacteroidia; order Chitinophagales; family Saprospiraceae; genus M3007. The sequence continues at coordinate 546 of CAIVGO010000808.1, read as the reverse complement.
GATTTCGCTGGGTGATGATTTAAACTAAACGCCGCCTGAAAGGCAGCATTCATTGTCATGCTGAGCGCTGATTGTCTATGATTTAGGCCGAAGGCCATGTGAAACAATACAGCGCGAAGTATAAAGGAAATTTAAGCAGCCTCCCGCAACACCTCCAAGGGCGGTTTTTGAATTACTTCCCGGCTGTTGAACAGGCCAATAAGCACGGTAAGCGCTGTAATAATGCCAAAAATGAGCAACAATGGCCATAAAACGGGCACAAATGGAATCTTAAAGGCAAATGCTGCCAAGGCCCAGGTGCCAGCGACCGACAAACCAATGCCTGCAAAACAAGCCAATGCACCCAGCAAGAAATACTCGATGCCATTGATCCATAATATCTGACTCCGCCGCGCGCCCAACGTGCGCAACAACACACTCTCCCGAATACGCGCATATTTCCCCTGGTAAATCGCGCTCAACAGCACCAAAAGACCCGTTAAAATGCTAAAAAGGGCCATAAAGCGGATCACAAACGATACTTTGCCCAAGATCTCATCCAGCGAC
>CAIVGO010000807.1 GCA_903905445.1 uncultured Bacteroidota bacterium | reverse complement strand
TGGCCGCAATTATTTACCCGGCGCCACCACCTTAGCCTGTGAATATTTAAAAAAACGAAGCGAAAAAGGCTTTTTTTTAATGGTAGAAGGCAGTCAAATAGACTGGGCTTGTCATGCCAACGACCGAACCTGGCTGAAGGCAGAAATGAACGATTTTGATGATACCGTGCGCCGCGCCCTCGAATTTGCCGCACAGGATCGATCTACCTTGGTAATCGTTACCGGAGATCATGAATGCGGTGGACTGTCCTTAAATAAAACCGACAGCAAAAATGATTTTAAAGGCACTTTTGTCGTGCGTATGCATACCGGCGCATTGGTGCCCGTATATGCATATGGCCCACAAGCGCACTTGTTTTCAGGCATTTATGACAACACCGACATTTATTACAAGATGCGTGCTGCCTTGAATTTGCCGTCTAATTGACCAACATCAACCTCGATACTTCCGTAGGTTTATTTTTGTATGTACTTTCGCACCTCAATCCTCTATATTAACCATAAATCGCGCAACATTGACACTGATTAAATCTATTTCGGGCTTTCGGGGCACCATTGGCGGAACAGTCGGACAAAACTTGACCCCACAAGATATTGTTGAATCTACTGCGGCGTATGGCGCATGGGTATTGGCACAGGGAAAAGGAAAAAGCATTGTGATTGGCCGCGACGGTCGTATTTCAGGCGAATTGGTCAGCCAATTGGTTTGTAGCACCTTGCGGGCCATGGGTCTGGATGTAATTGACCTGGGCTTGAGCACAACGCCCACCGTGGAAATGGCCGTGGTGATGGAACAAGCGGCAGGAGGCATTATCCTTACGGCCAGCCACAATCCAAAGGAATGGAATGCCCTTAAATTGTTGAACCACAAAGGCGAATTCATCAGCGCTGCCGATGGGGCCGCCTTGTTGCAATTGCTGGAAGACGGCGGCATTACCTATGCAACCGTAGATCAATTAGGTGGCTATAAAACCGATGACACCTATATTACAAAACACATCCAGGCGATCCTCGATTTGCCGCTGGTGGATGTGGCTGCCATCAAAGCCAAAGGTTTTAAAGTGGTGATCGATGCCATTAACTCAACCGGAGCCTTGTCTGTGCCACCCTTGTTGGAGGCTTTGGGCTGTACTGTTGTGGTAATCAATGGAGAAATCACAGGCAATTTTGCACACAATCCAGAGCCACTCAAGAACCATTTGAGTCAATTGTCTTCTGAGGTTCGCATGCAAAAGGCCCACTTGGGCATTGCGGTTGATCCGGATGTGGACCGACTGGTGTTTATGTGTGAAGATGGCGAGTTGTTTGGTGAAGAATACACCCTGGTGGCTGTAGCCGATTATGTATTGTCGAAACGCGGCGGTGGCAACACGGTTTCTAATCTTTCGAGTACCCGTGCTCTGCGCGATGTTACGCAAAAGTATGGCGGCACTTATTATGCCTCAGCCGTGGGCGAAGTGAATGTAGTAGAAAAAATGAAAGCGGTAAATGCCGTAATTGGTGGTGAAGGCAACGGCGGCATTATTGTACCCGAATTGCATTACGGACGCGATGCATTAGCGGGTATTGCCTTGTTTTTGAGCCACTTAGCACAGGTTGGTAAACAAATTTCAACCTTGCGTGGTACGTATCCCGACTATCAAATGGCCAAAACCAAACTTGATCGTTCGGAGGATATCGACTTGAACAAGATTTTCACCGCCCTGCAAGAGAAATACCGCAACGAAAAAATCAATACGGAAGATGGTTTGAAAATTGATTTTGAGGAAGGATGGGTACATTTGCGCCCGTCGAACACCGAACCAATTATTCGCGTGTATTCTGAAAGCAACTCGATGGTCATTGCCGAAAATTTAGCCAAAAAAATCATTTCCGACATTCAATCTTTAAGGTAAGCACGCGAAAAGCACTTTCCTTTACACAACAGCCCAACCAGTTTTTACATGCAAAGAGTTTATTTTGACAATGCCGCGACCACCCCTATTTCCGATGCTGTAATTGAGGCGATGGTGCCTGTGCTCAAACAGCATTATGGCAATCCATCCAGCATTCATGCCGAAGGACGCTCGGTACGCACCTTGCTCGAAAGCGCAAGAAGGGTGGTAGCCCAGCAAATTGGCGCAAGCACCGCAGATGTATTTTTCACTTCTGGCGGCACCGAAAGCAACAATATGGCGATCAAATGCGCCGTGCGGGACCTGGGTGTACAACGCATTATCAGCAGTCCGATGGAACACCATTGCGGATTACACACCATCGAATCGCTGGAAAAATACCAAGGCGTGGAAGTGGTGTTGTTGCCCGTAGATGCCCTGGGAAGGATCAATTTAAACGAACTGGAACAAGCATTACAAGCAGGACAAGGCAAAAAAACGCTGGTATCCCTCATGCATGCCAACAATGAAATTGGCACCATGATCGATCTGGAGGCCGTTTCGGCATTGTGCAGCCAATACAATGCCCTTTTTCATACCGATACAGTGCAAACAATTGGGCACTTCCCAATTAATGTCAACCAAACTAAAATCAACTTTCTTTCGGGCGCGGCGCATAAATTCCACGGACCAAAAGGCGTCGGTTTTATTTACATCAACCCGGATTCGCCGATCAAACCCTTGATTGACGGGGGCGCGCAAGAACGCAACATGCGCGGTGGCACTGAAAATGTGTACGGCATCGTGGGTTTGGCGAAGGCACTCGAATTGGCCAGCAATGAATTGGAAGCGCGCAGCAACCATATTCTCGACCTGCGCGATTACATGCGTGCGCAATTGCAAACACAATTTCCTGATATTCAATTCAATGGCGATCTTGACGGACTTTGTTTGTACACTGTTTTAAGTGTTTCTTTTCCGCCTGGCCCCAAAAATGAATTGTTGTTATTAAGCCTGGACATTGCAGGCATCAGTGCATCTGGCGGCAGCGCATGCTCCAGTGGTGCCGAAAAAGGCAGCCATGTATTGGAGGCCATTGGCGCCGACCCAGCACGCAAAAGCATCCGTTTTTCCTTTTCACATTACAACACCCGGGAAGAAGTTGATTTTGTCGTAAAACAATTAGAACAAATTCTGGCTCCCAAAAAGGTAAGCGTTCCAGCCTAAAACCCTTTATTTCCCCGTAAATCAACCCAATACACAACGGATTTATCCAATGCTTGCAAACATACCGATGAAAAACTTATCCCAGATTTTATGGATGCCCGCTTTTATACTGCTGGCAATGGCATGTGGCCAAAACACCCCTGCACCTGTGGCAGTAGCGCCCCTGAGTATAAAAATGGAGTCGTTTCAGTATAAAAAATGCGTGCGGGACTCGCTTTGTGCAACGCTTGATTTTACCTATCCCGTACTGAGTGGTGGAAAAAATGCCGCAGCCGTTCAAGCAATCAATGACTCGTTGACCGCTTTCGTAAAAATGATGGCCTGGACGGAGCCTAAGGGCGACTTGAAAACAACCCTGGATTCGGCAGGCTTGGAGATGTACAAAATGTTGCTCGAATCTGAAGTTGCTGCCGAGTATGCCATGGCTTATACCAATGAGTTGCGCAGTAAGGTTGTCCTGCAAAACACCAAGTATTTGTCGGTTCAAATGGACAATTACAGTTTTATGGGAGGCGCACACGGCAATTATGGCACCGGTTTGAATACATTCGACCTGAACACAGGCAAATACCTGTCGCTCACAGAAATCATCGCCGATACCAATGCCATCCGGCCGATGTTGGAAAAAGCATTTATTGAAGAAAAGAAAGAACCGGGAGAAAGCCCCAAACTCGCTGATCTTGTATTTCCAGAGTTCAAGCAATTACCAATGCCGATGCAATGGTGTGTGGTGCCAGAAGGCGTGCGCTTTATTTACAATCCGTACGAAATAGCGGCTTATGCCTTGGGTCAAACAGATATTACCCTTACCTGGGCGCAATTGGGCAGTTTGGCCGATCAAAAAAAGTGGCTGGAATAAGTGCTTTTTGTCATAGCGTTTGACAAGGTTTTTTCGTTTATTGTTTTAAACGCTCTTACATGCGACAACTGATACTTTTATTGCTCCTGATAGCAAGCAATACTGCATTTTCACAAAAAATGCTGATTCTGGAACGGGCCAACCGCGCCAAAACCACTAAAATGTACATTGGTGCGTCTTTGAATTATCGCATGAAAGGGGCTGAAAACTATTGGTACCAGGCTGTGATCACCGATATTTTACCAGAAACGAAAACGCTGTTGCTGGACAATTTTCCGGTCAAAGTGGATAGTATCGCCGAAATAAAGGTACGTCGGCACCCGGTAGTCCGCTTGCTCGGTGGTACCTTGTTTACTTTCGGCGCTTCTTTAGCCTTTGCTACCACCATAGCCGCCATAAAAGGCGACGATTACCGGTATGGACTTTTATACGGTGTTTCAGGTGGTTCTGCATTGACGGGCCTGGCGATGTCTACCAATCGCACCCTCAAATTGGGTAAAAAACACCGTTTGCGTATTATTGAAATCAAGTTTGAGCGTTAGAGCCTGTAAAAATATAAATTTTTACAGGCTCTAAGCCTTTAAGCCGTTTTCATCGCCTCCTCATATACCGCCTTGGCCACTGCCTTGGCTACTTTTTGATCGAGCGAGGCCGGAATAATGTGTTCGCGGGAGGGCCGTTTGACACATTTAGCAATTGCAAGTGCAGCGGCTAATTTCATGGCATTGGTGATGGTTTTTGCGCGTGCATCGAGGGCACCCCGGAAAATACCCGGAAATCCAAGTACATTGTTTACCTGATTGGGCATATCGCTGCGACCGGTTCCCACAATGGCTGCGCCCCCTTTGAGGGCTTCTTCAGGCATGATTTCGGGGGTTGGATTGGCTAGAGCGAGCACCACCGGGTCTTTTGCCATCAATTGAATATCTTCGGCTTTCAACAGGTTGCCTTCACTTACCCCGATGAATACATCGGCACCTTTGAGGGCATCCAACAGCATTCCTTCTACATGATGATTGTTAGAAAAGGCGAGGGTTGCCAGTTTAGCATCGTTCAAATCAATCCGATTGCGGTGCAAAATCCCTTTTCGATCGCATAAAATGATGTTTTTTACCGAAATTACGGGATCTTTCGTGCCAACGCCTTTCAACAACTTAGCAATGGCCACCCCGGCTGCTCCGGCACCATTAATCACAATATTCAGGCTGTTGATGTCTTTTTTCAACACCTTGGCAGCATTAATTAAGGCAGCCAATACCACGATGGCCGTTCCGTGCTGGTCGTCGTGAAAAACCGGAATACCCAAATCCTGCAAACGTTCTTCAATTTCAAAACTGCGGGGCGCGGCAAAGTCTTCCAGGTTGATTCCACCAAAAACAGGCGCAATATTGCGAATGGTGCGAACAATTTCGTCCGTATCCTGGGTAGCCAGGCAAATTGGGAACGCATCAATACCCGCAAATTTCTTGAACAACATGGCTTTACCCTCCATCACTGGAATGGCGGCCAAGGCCCCAATATTACCCAATCCCAATACCGCCGAACCATCGCTGATCACTGCAACGGTATTTGACTTAATCGTATAAGTATAGGCTGCTTCCGGATCTTTCGCGATGGCCTCACAAGGCGCTGCGACGCCAGGAGAATAAACCGTCGCTAAATCGTCTTTGGATTTGACCGGCATCTTGGCATGAATACCGATTTTGCCTTTGAATTTGCGGTGTAAATCCAAAGAGGCCTGGTAATAATCTTTTACTGGCATAGCAAGTGGTTGTTATTGGGCAGGGCAGCCCGTTAATTACGGCGCGAATGTAGGCGAGAATTTCGACTAGTCCCAAAAATTTTCCAAAAACCGTGTATTTAACTTCCCACTGCAACAAGTCCTTACGCCGGATCTGCTACAAACCGAATGGAAAGGGAATTTACACAGTGCCGGGTATTTTTTTCGGTAAAACGCTCACCATCAAATACATGCCCTAAATGACCACCACAATTGGCGCAGGTAATTTCTACCCGCTTCATTCCAAAACTTATATCGGTATGCCGGAGAATAGCGCCCGGAATTTCATCATCAAACGATGGCCAACCGCAATGGCTGTCAAACTTATCGGAGGAGTTATATAAAGGTGTATTACAGCGGCGACAAATAAAAATACCTTTCGCCTTGTGGTTCACATATTCGCCAGTAAATGCCCGTTCTGTTCCTTTTTCCGCAATTACGTGGTGCTCTTCAGGCGTCAGTTCATTCCATTCGGGATGATTGTTCATGCTGTGTTCGATTTGTTATAAAATGTTGACTTGCAATTTTAATACAACAAAGTCATTTTATAAAAGATCAGCATAACCGGGTAAAAAAGTTCATTTCCGCCAACGATCATCGGTTAATGCCTCTAAAAAGGCCTTTAGGTCGGATTTTTCCGCTACACTCAAACCCAGCGGGCGGGCCAGCAGCGTATCGCGGTTGATGGGATTTTTTACAAATTGGTCGGGCGTATCATAGAATTCGATCACCTGCTCGAGGGTTTTAAACATGCCATTATGCATGTACGGACCCGTTACCGCCACATTGCGCAGGCCTGGCACCTTGAATTTACCTAAATCAGCAAGATCGTTGGTCTGGTTGTACCGGCCTTTGTCTTGAAATTCAACCCCATTGTACAAACCTACGTTTCGAAACTCATCGCCGGTAAAATCGGGGGTAAAATGGCAATCAAAACATTTGCCTTTGTTCATAAATATACGTCGACCGCGCACCGCCGCCGCATCCATGCCATTGGGCTTGCCTTTCATATAACGGTCAAAGGGCGTGTTGGATGTTTCCAGGGTACGGATATAGGCCGCAATGGCCTGACTAACCAATTCCGAATTGGGTGGAGCCTGGAATAATTGCTGAAACAGCACCGCATATTCCGGATGGCGGGCAAGGCGGGCTTCTATCAAGGCAGGATGCGCGCGCATCTCCAAACTATCCTGCACCGGCATCATAATTTGTTGTTCGAGGGTAGCCGCCCGTCCATCAAAAAAGAAATGTTCTCGGGAGCTCATGTTGGTAATGCCCTGTGTATTGCGCCGCCCCAAGCGCCCCCCTACCCCTTTGCTAAACGGCGTGGTGTCCGAAAAAGCAAAGGCGGGTAAATGGCAAGAGCCACAACTAATGGTGCTGTCTTCTGATAAAATCGGGTCAAAAAACAGGCGTTCGCCCAGTGTTTCCACCGTTGGAGGGCTTAATTGGCTGAATGACAATAAAATACCCAATGTGGCGATCGCAAACCAGAAAAGTTTTCCTTGTTTCATGGCGCAAAATTAGGTGCTGCTGTTGGAATAGAAGCTGACCAAAATCATAATACTTTGTGAAATAACTGCTAAAATAGAAACAGTGGACCGGTATTTCCGAAAATTAGCAGCGAGACCAACAAACAAAATTATCTTTGCCGCCCAAAACAACAGTGGCGTCCATAACTTTTTAGACGTCTGTATGTTTAACGACCATTATGTCCGAGCCAATTACATTAAATACCATTGAAGAAGCCTTGATCGACTTTCGGGCTGGCAAGATCATCATTGTTGTAGACGATGAGGACCGCGAAAACGAAGGCGATTTTGTATGTGCTGCCGAGACGGTCACCCCGGAGGTGATCAATTTTATGGCTACCCACGGCCGCGGCCTTATTTGCACGCCCATTGAAGAAAAACGCGCCGATGAATTAGGTTTGAACCTTATGGTCCATTCCAATACTGCGTTGCACGAAACGGCTTTTACGGTTTCCATCGACCTGATTGGACATGGATGCTCGACGGGCATCAGTGCCTATGACCGCGCCACCGGGATCCGTTATTTAACCGATCCGACGGCAAAAGGAACCGATTATGCACGTCCGGGCCATATTTTCCCGCTTCGGGCGAAATCCGGCGGGGTTTTGCGCCGTACGGGTCACACGGAGGCAACCGTCGACCTCGCGCGCATGGCGGGCATGTACCCGGCGGGCGTACTCGTGGAAATCCTCAATGCCGATGGTACCATGGCGCGGTTGCCACAATTGCTTGAAATTGCCAAGCAGCACGACCTTAAAATCATTTCCATCGATGACCTGGTGGCCTACCGCATGCGCAGCGAACGCCTGGTAAAACGGGAATTGGAAATGAACATGCAAACCATTTATGGCGAATTTGAAGCCATTGTATATACCGATGTGGCCAGCGGCGACACCCATTTAGTGTTAAAAAAAGGCAGCTGGACCGACGATGAACCGGTGCTGGTGCGCATGCACTCCTGGTCGGAAACGGGCGGTATTCTCGGCAATTTATTGGCCGATTATGGCACCCAGATCTCCTCGGCACTGCAAGAAATCGCCAAAAATGGCAAAGGTGCTTTTGTGTACCTGCGTCAGGGCGACAAGGCAAATTTACTTGCCAAGTTGAAGTATTACAAGCAGTTATCGGATGAAGGTGCTGCCGATAAATTTGAATTGCATACCAATTTGGGCAAAAAAGACTTCGGTGTTGGCGCCCAGATTTTGCGGGATTTGAAAATTTCAAAAATCCGCTTGCTCACCAACCATCCCAAGCCCCGCACCGGCTTTATCGGGTACGGATTGGAGGTGGTTGAAAATTTGAAAATTGGGGAGTAAATGCGCTAGGCATTTAAAAACAACCATTATTGTTATTTTTGCGTCATCACATGGAAAAGCAGCAAACGGTACAACCGTACAACAGCGGCGAAGGCAAAAAAGCCGAAGTCGAACAAATGTTTGATAAAATAGCCCCGCGGTATGATCTGCTCAACCGGGTTTTGTCGTTGGGTATTGATGTATCGTGGCGTAAAAAAGCCATTGGTTATCTGAACGGCCGAGAAGGAATGGATATTCTGGACGTGGCAACCGGCACCGCCGATGTAGCCTTGATGATGGCCAAAAAATTGAAACCTAAAAAGGTAATCGGAATTGATATTGCCAACCAAATGCTCGATTTTGGTCGGGTTAAAATCAAAGCACAACAGTTGGAATCGCTGGTTACCTTGGAAACAGGCGACAGCGAAAACCTGCGTTTTGAAGACGAAACTTTTGATGCGGTGACCGTGGCTTTTGGAGTGCGCAACTTTGAAAACCTGGAAAAAGGATTGTCCGAAATGCTGCGGGTATTGCGCCCTGGCGGACGGGTGGTGATCCTGGAATTTTCCAAACCACATGTTTTTCCATTTAAACAACTATACAATGCATACTTTAAATACGTTTTACCCTTCATCGGACGTTTAACAAGTCGGGATGTGCGGGCATACACGTATTTGTTTGAAAGTGTGCAAGTATTCCCCGAAGGCGAACGCTTCCTTCATATTTTAACCAAAACAGGTTACCAAGACCCGATATGCGAAAGATTAACGTTAGGAATTTGCTCCATTTACAGCGCGGTGAAAGCATCCAACGCATCCAACAATTAATGCTTGGCGCCTTACTCCTGGTGCTGTTGAGCACTTCGGATGTACAGGCGCAATTTAATCAAGGTTCGAACATCAATTACCTCGATTTTCAGTCGAAACCTTATTATTTTGGTATTACTTTGGGTTATAACCAGAGCAATTTCCGCATTTATCATTCCAAAGATTTTATCCGAAACGACTCTTTCGCTGCGGTAGAATCGATCAACGGACCGGGTTTTAACCTGGGTATTGTGTCCAATTTGAAAATTGGCGAGTACTTTGACATCCGTTTTTTGCCGACGCTTTCTTTTGTGGAACGCAACATCCGGTACAGTCCTGCAGGCGATGCGGGTCGCATTATTTCGCGTCCGATTGAGTCTGTTTTGGTCGAATTGCCGTTTCAGGTGCGCTATAAATCGGCGCCTTACCACGATTGTCGCTTGTTTGTCATTGCGGGCGTCAAATATTCCTTTGACGTAGCCAGTGATTCGCGCACCCGCCAATCGGCAAGTCTGGTAAAAATTGCCCCCACCGATTTCCAACTGGAATATGGCGCTGGCGTGCAGTTCTTCTTCCCTTATTTCATATTTTCTCCCGAGTTGAAAATTTCGCAGGGCCTTAACAACATCCTGATTTTCAACGACCGATTGGAGCAAAGTAATGTGATCGAAAAAGTGCTGTCGCGCTGCCTGACGATTTCATTGCATTTTGAAGGTTAAACGCAACCTTTTGCATATTTTTGGGGTTGAAACGAACTTATGATCCCACCCAAACAGGTACAGGAAATATTGGATCTCACCCGCATTGAAGAGGTGATTGAAGATTTTGTTACCCTGCGCAAACGCGGGGTAAACCTTATTGGTCTGTGCCCCTTCCACAATGAAAAGTCGCCTTCGTTTAACGTAAACCCCACCCGCAACATTTTTAAGTGTTTCGGGTGTGGCAAAGGGGGCGATGCCGTGACCTTTTTAATGGAACACGAGCATTTTGCCTACCCCGATGCCCTGCGTTGGTTGGCCCGCAAATACAATGTGGAAATTCAGGAAATTGTGCGTTCCCCGGAACAGGTGGCAGAATTGCAGTACACGGATTCTCTGTATATTGTAAATGATTTTGCACTCCAGCATTTTCAGCAGCAATTGTTCGATACCGATGAAGGCAAATCGGTGGCACTTTCCTATTTCAAACAACGCGGTCTTCGGGAAGAAACCATCCGCAATTTTGGCCTGGGGTATGCGCCGGACCAATGGGATTTGTTGCTAAAAACAGCCAAATCCAAAGGGCATGACCCGGATATGCTGCGCAAATTAGGCTTGGTTAATCAGGAAGCCACCCGCGATTTTTTCCGCGCGCGGGTGATGTTTGCAATCCATAATTTATCGGGTAAAGTGGCCGCTTTTGCCGGACGCACCATGTCGTCGGATAAAAATACCCCGAAATATATAAACAGCCCGGAAACAGAAATTTATGTAAAAAATAAAATCCTGTACGGGGCTTTTCAGGCCAAAAAAGCCATTCGCCAAAAAGACGAGTGTATTCTGGTGGAAGGGTACATGGACGTGATTTCGCTGCACCAGGCGGGTATTGAAAATGTGGTAGCCTCCAGTGGTACTTCGCTGACAGAAGGCCAATTGCAACTGATTAAGCGCAATACCAATAATTTAAAAATACTATACGATGGCGACCCGGCGGGCATCAAGGCAGCGTTGCGCGGCCTCGACCTGGCGTTGGAGCAGGATATGAATGTGCGCATTGTATTGCTGCCCGATAAAGAAGACCCGGATAGTTATGTACAAAAGTATGGTGGTGAGGCATTTACGGAATTTACCACCCGCGAATCGAAAGATTTTATTTTGTTTAAAACGCAGTTGTTGCTGGCCGAAACCAAAGGAGATCCGATTAAAAAATCG
>CAIVGO010000806.1 GCA_903905445.1 uncultured Bacteroidota bacterium | reverse complement strand
TAAAGGCATCCCAAAAAGCGATATCGTTTTAGCATTCCACGCGCCCGCAAACAGGGATTTGATTCCCGATTTTGCAACAAAATAAGCGCTAACCACCCTTTCATGTCAAACATTCTCTTTTCCCATTCCTATTTTTACCGCTTCGATGCCAAGCAATGGAAGGCCCAGCAACCTTACCCGCCCTATGGCACTTTGTATGCTGCAGCGGTCATGCGGGAATGTGGCTTCCAAGTGCATCTGTACGATACCAATTTGCGGGAAAATGTCCTCGATTTGGTGCCCGTTTTAAAACAAACGGCCGCCCAATATTTCGTACTGTACGACGACGGGTTTAATTACCTCACCAAAATGTGCCTCACCCGCATGCGTGCAGCCGCTTTCGAAATGATTGCTTTGGCCAAAAATGCGGGCTGCAAAGTAATCGTGTGCAGCAGCGATAGCACCGACCATTTCGCGCAATACCTCGAAAAAGGTGCCGATTTTGTGCTGCTGGGCGAAGGCGAAATCACCCTGCGCGAACTTATCTTGGCTTTAGAGGCCGGAAATACCCAATATAACAACATTCCGGGTTTGGCCTACCACGATGCGCAACTTGGCCTCCTGCGTACAGGTGCGCGCCCGGTCGTAACCGCGCTCGACAGCTTGCCCGATCCTGCTTGGGATTTAGTAGAAATGGCTGATTATCAACGTATTTGGCAAAAAGCGCATGGCTATTTTTCCCTTAATTTGGCCACTACCCGCGGCTGCCCCTACAAATGCAATTGGTGCGCCAAACCCATTTACGGCAACCGCTACAATACCCGCAGCCCCGAACGGGTGGTCGACGAAATTGAAATGCTGATAAAAACCTACGGCGCCCGGCATTTTTGGATGGCCGACGATATTTTTGGACTGAAACCGGGTTGGGTGCAGCGTTTTCGCGATCTTGTACAGGCGCGCGACCTGCATTTTACCTATAAAATTCAAAGTAGGGTAGACCTGCTTTTGCAAGAAAACCAGATTGATGCGCTCGTGGAAAGCGGGCTCCGGCAAGTGTGGGTGGGCGCCGAAAGCGGTTCGCAACGCATCCTGGACGCCATGGACAAAGGCACCAAAGTGGAAGAAATTGAGCAAGCGACCGCGTTGTTGAAGCAAAAAGGCGTGGAAGTGTGCTTTTTCCTGCAATTCGGCTACTTAGGCGAAACCCGCGCCGATATTGATGCCACCCTTCAATTGGTTGAAAAACTGTTGCCCCACGATATCGGCATTTCCGTTTCGTATCCGCTTCCCGGCACCAAATTTTATGATAAAGTAAAATCCATGCTCGGCGAAAAACAAAACTGGACCGATTCCAACGACCTGGCCATGATGTACCAGGGAACTTTTGTGCCTGCTTTTTACCGTAGACTGCACAAACTGGTACACAAACGATTCCGGCTAAAACAAGGCCTGCAACACTGGCAAAACCTCCCGCAATTGCATCGAGCCCCTCTCCGCAGTTTGCTGCTCACGTTTTATTATGCCCCGGCCGCAAAAGTGGATGCCTTTTTACTCAAACGCCTCGAAAATCGCAAGCAACATGCAGGATAAACCCGCCCCCGATGCTGCCTTTGATGCCGTGGCGGCGGGTTACGACCTTGAATTTACGGAAACGGCGGTGGGTAAACTGCAACGCAACCAGGTTTGGCAAGTCCTCCAACCCATATTACAACCGCAGGGCAAAAAAGTACTCGAACTCAATTGCGGCACCGGCGCAGACGCACTTTGGATGTGCGCCCACAACTGCCAGGTGCTGGCGACGGATATTTCCCCAAACATGGTGGCCATTACGCAGGAAAAAGCGCAAAAAGCCGGGATTACAGCCCGATTGACCACTTCAGTTTGCGCCATTGAAAACTTATCCGCGCTGGCACATCAGGGCCCGTTCGACCTGGTTTTTTCCAATTTTGGCGGATTAAACTGTGTGTCTCCGGCAGCATTACAAGGCGCAGGCAAGGATTTACACGCCTTGCTCCAACCTGGCGGTACATTGGCCGTCGTGGTGATGGGCCGCTGTTGTATTTGGGAAATCCTGTATTTTTTGGCAAAAGGGCGGTTTAAAACGGCGTTTCGGCGCTTTTCACGTAAGCCGGTTTGTGCAAACTTAGATGGAGCAGCGCAAATAGAAACCTGGTATTATCGCCCGCAGGAACTGCAAAAGTTGTTTTCCACACACGCATCCTGGCGACGTGTGCAACTACAAGCCATCGGAATCGCCTTGCCGCCCTCGTATTTGAACCCGTTTTTTGAAAAAAGACCTATATTATTGTCGTGGTTGAACCGCTTGGAACAAAAAGCGCGGCAAGCATACTGGGCGCGTTTTTCTGATCATTACTGGATGGTTTTGGAGGCTGTCGTTGAACAAAAGTCCTGATTATTCCTTTTTACCGATATGGCAAACATCGTACTCAGTCATGCGTATTTTTTGAAGGATGATCCCAAGGAGCAGCAGATCATGCGTCCTTATCCGCCCCTGGGCATTCTGTACCTTTCGGCCTGGCTGGATCAGCACGGATTTGAGCATGCGGTGTTTGACACGACTTTTTCCGACCGCGACCGTTTTTATGCATTTTTATTGGAAAACAAGCCCGCTGTGTTGGCCTTGTACACCAATTTAATGTCTAAATTGAACATCGTGGCCCTGCTGCAATTTGTGCGCACCCACCCGGATTTGCAACATACGCTGGTGGTGCTGGGCGGTCCGGACGTGACCCATAATGCTGCCGATTATTTGAAGGTGGGGGGCGATTTGATTGTAATCGGTGAGGGCGAGCAAACGATGCTGGAAATTGTACAAACCGTTTCGGAATTTAATGCCCCGCAAAAATTGCCCGGCAGCGCTTTTGGGCATATTGACGGACTGGCCTTTTTTACCGAAGAAAATGTGTTGTTTAAAACCCCATCGCGGGAAAAACTCAGAGAACTCGATGATTTACCCATGCCCAACCGGCAAAAAATTGATTTAGACCTATATTTAAACGCCTGGAAAAAAGCCCATGGACAAAGTGCGGTGAGCGTCAGCACCCAACGCGGCTGTCCTTATACTTGTCGATGGTGCAGCACCGCCGTGTATGGCCAAAGTTACCGCCGCCGCTCACCTGCCGCCGTGGCCGATGAAATTGAATGGTTGCAGCAACATTATACCTTCGACCTGATCTGGTTTGTAGATGATGTATTCACGGTGAGCCACAAATGGTTGCAGCAATTTCGGGAGGTATTGGCCACGCGCAACATCCAGATCCAGTTTGAATGCATTACCCGTGCCGACCGACTGAATGAAGATGTATTGCAAATATTGAAAGATTGTGGCTGTTTTCGGGTGTGGATCGGCGCCGAAAGCGGTTCGCAGCGCATCCTCGATGCGATGGACCGGCGGGTAGATGTGCAACAGGTGCGGGAAATGATCCGCGCGGCGCGAAAAATGGGCATTCAGGCCGGCACCTTCATCATGCTCGGCTACCCGGGCGAAACCGAAGCCGATATTCGCGAAACCGTTACCCATTTGAAAACCGCCAATCCCGACTTATTCACTATTACCGTGGCCTACCCGATCAAAGGCACCGGCTTATACGACACTGTGGAACATTCCCTGCACCCCGCCTTGCCCTGGGCCGAACATACCGACCGCGACCTGGATTTTCCCAGGACTTACCCGCGCCGATACTACCATTATGCCGTGCGCTGGACGGTGAATAGCGTGTTGTTGCACAAAGGGTTGCGGGAAAAGCAGCCTTTGCGGTTGAAAAATGTGAAGTTGTTGGTGAAGGTTTTGGGGGCTCGATGGGGGATGCGCTGGTGGGGGTAAACGTTACTACACCAATACTAATGCTTCGTTAAACACCAACCAGCAGGTCCGTGGGAATCCGTAATTCTTTATGCAGCGTTCTAATTTGTGCCAACGTCAAATTTCTTTTCCCACTAAATATTTCTGACACCCTGTTTGACCCCAGAATTTTAGATAAATCTTTTTTACTTAAGTTTAGCTGCTCCAACGTTTGTTCGATGACCTGAACAACCGTAAGTTCTATCTTATTGAATTGAAAATGCTTCGCCTCATAAGCTTCTATCAACGTTGTTAATGCGTCAAGGTGCGCAAATTTTTTCTCTTCCTCAACGTCGTCTTCAAATGTTAAATCATCCAATTCCTCCACCAATTCACAGAAGTGCATATAGATTGATTCGTCTGTGATTGGAGTGATTGGGTATTTTGAAGTTTGAAATTTTTTCATGGTGCTCCCCGGTCCGAACAATTTTACAGAGGATGACTAGGCACGTTGTTATTAATACCCAGCGTTTTGTTAAATAAAAGATCAATCCCCTGTTGGGCATTGGTTACAAAAAACAAAGATTGAGCGTTACGGGATATGATGCGTTGAGAAAGAGAAGACCATGCACGGCAGAATGAGATTGCGCACGGTATACTATGGCTTGATCTGCTTTTTTAGTTCTTCGATTTGCCTTTGTAATTCAAGGTTTTTTTGAATTTCCTCTTCAGCACGTTTCTTTTCCTCCATCAGCAACTTATCCTTTTCTGCAATGATCTCTTCCTGTTCAGCGATAATTTCATCCTTTTTGCTCATCTCTCGATCAAAAGCGCGTTCCAATTCATCCTCTACATCCATTTTGTCCCGAATTTCTTCGCTGGCAATGGCTCGTCCTAAACGTTCAGCCATCTTTTTGACCAAGGGATCATTTGTATCGCCCTGAAAATCTAACTGATGCCGATCCATTGGGCTTTGGTAAATTGGACTGAAAATTTGCAGCACCCGTTCTAGTCTGCTTCTAGTGGCATGGCCTAACATTTGCACCTGAATCAAATAGGAATCGTGCGTCAACAACTCCACAAATTCTTCTTTAATGTCCAATCTTTCCTGGGTAACAACATCAATATATTCTCGATTGATTTTG
>CAIVGO010000805.1 GCA_903905445.1 uncultured Bacteroidota bacterium | reverse complement strand
CGATATTCCTTGAAAATACCTTGAATCTTGTCCCGATCGCGCACATCTCCAATGATCGGAAGGAACAATCCTTGCTCCACCGGATCCTTCAAACTCAGGGTAATTTCGGCCAAGGGCGTTTCGGCCTGATCAAGCCCGATCACTTTACTGGGTTGATAACGAAGCAATTGCCGAACAATTTCACTGCCGATGGAGCCCGCACAGCCAGTCACCAATACCACCCGACCTTTGATCGAATTTTTTACACTTTCCTGGTCTAATTGGATCGGCGGGCGGTTCAATAAGTCTTCAAAGTTGATGTTTTTCAATTGCCCCACATTCAGGGTTCCATTCAGCCACAATTCGGTGGGCGGAATTTTCAATACCTTAATATTATGGGCCAAACAGGTATTGATGAATGCGATTTTGCGTTCGGGCGCCAAATCCCCGATGCCAATAATAACGTTTTGAATATTTTGTTTGCGCACCACCTCTTCGAACGACCGCTCCGGATTGAATACCCGAATGCCATTGAGCAATTTGCGGTGGACCCGTGGGTTATCGTCAAAAAAAGCCATGATACGGTAAGGATGCGAACTGTTGTGGCGCATCACCCGTTCGATCATAGAGCCCAGTTCGCCCGCCCCGAAAATAGCGGTGGGAATGCCATCATTGTTTCTTTTGAAATGGTCGTAGGCAAGCCGCAACAAAATACGCAGACCGCCCACCGCGCAAAGACACAGGATATAGTCGATCAGAATAACCGGCAATAACTTGGCAGGGGTGATGCCCGAAGGCAAAAAGCCATGGATCAGGTAAAAGATCACCGAAGCGCTGGTTACCGCCAAAAAGACCGTTTTATAGTCTTTTTCACCAATATACCGGATGATGATGGAATAGGTTCCAAACCCGATAAACGACAAAATGCGCAAACCAAGCAAGGCTGCGATCGTCCAGGAATAAAACAGGTGTGCACTGGTGATGTGCAGCTCATAACTGAGCAGGATGGCGGCAAAAATAGAGAAAACACTGGCGCAAACGTCCAATCCGAAGATCAGGAGTTTGGTCGCATAGCCTGCCCACTGCATGCTTTTCATTGAATCGTACACGGAAGCCATATTGATTAGGTTTTCTTGGGCGGTGTTGGATTATTAATTTATACTGAACGCCGCCTGAAAGGCAGCATTTGTTGTCATACTGAGCGCTGATTTCCAATGATTTAGGCCAAAGGCCATGCACAAAAGCAAGCAGCGCGAAGTATAGAAAAGATAAAAGTAAAAAGACTTCGTAGGTTTTTTGTTTTAGCTTGATAAAATTTGCGTTAATACTTCAAAGATGCGGGAAAAGTCGGCGTCCACGAGGTTGGAGCCACTGGGCAGGCAAAGTCCCTGTTCAAAAAGCCGGGCGGCAGTGCCATCGCCATAAAACGGGCAATCGGCAAAAACAGGCTGCAGGTGCATCGGTTTCCACAAGGGCCGACTTTCAATGTTATGTTCCTCCAATTTCAGGCGGATGGTTTCCCGGGTTATGCCGCCGGTTAAGGCTGGATCTACCAAAATGGTCGTAAGCCAGCGATTGCTGTAAAATCCGTCCGGTTCGGGGACAAATTGAATGCCGGTAATATTGCCCAACACGGCAAGATACCGTTCATAATTGCTGCGCCGTTGGGCAACGCGTTCGGGTAGTACCACCATTTGGCCACGCCCAATGCCTGCCAGCACATTGCTCATGCGGTAGTTATAGCCAATATGGGAATGTTGATAATGGGGCGCCTGGTCTCTTGCCTGGGTAGAAAGAAAGCGCGCTTGTTGAATCGTTGCGGCATCGTTGCCAATCAAGGCCCCGCCGCTGCTGGTGGTAATGATTTTGTTGCCATTAAAACTCAAAACACCCAAATCGCCCAGTGTGCCACAAGGAATACCGTGATAAGTAGACCCCAGCGCTTCTGCTGCATCTTCCAAGACCGGAATTTCATAAGTGCGGGCAATGTGCAAAATTTCGTTCATTTTGGCAGGCATGCCGTATAAATGGACCGGGATAATCGCCTTGGGCTTTTTCCCTTTTGCGATACAATCTTTAATGGCCGTTTCAAGTGCAATCGGATCCATGTTCCAGGTATCTGGCTCGGAGTCAATAAACACCGGGGTAGCGCCCTGGTACACAATCGGATTGGCAGAGGCCGAAAAGGTCATACTTTGGCATAAAACCAGATCGCCTGCTTTTACATCGAGCAAAATTAATCCCAGGTGTAATGCGGCGGTGCCAGAACTCAGGGCAGCGGCGTGTTTGGCGCCCGTGAACGCGCATAAATCGGCTTCAAAACCATCCACATGCGGACCTAAAGGGGCAATCCAGTTGGTGTCGAAGGCAGATTGCACGAATACTTGCTCCTGGGTACCCATATGCGGGGAGGAAAGCCAAATTTTAGGTAGAGACATGGTTTTGATAGAAGTATTTATGAAAGATTTACCTTAACTGTACGCAGAACATCTGGCAAATCGTATAGACTAATCAGCTAGATACCTGGCCGAATGAAATTATTCCAATGAAGTCTAATGATGGGGTGCCTAAGGTCGTGGGACTCTAATTTTTCTTGTAAATCTAAAAGTATAGTTTACGATTTGCAAGGAAAATTGGGAGGTACTTACCTCTGCAGGTTTTTTGGGGTTAGGATAGTGTGGAATGCTACTTGGATGAATGCTTGCTCTTGGGTAAGGTGCTTAAGTGGGTGGTGGAGCGCCTGATTTTGGGTAGGGAATTCTGTGATTAGGTCGCATTCCCGTACAATGCTAAATGTTATTACCGTCTGTGCCGGACTAGGAACTTGGGGGATTATATGGGTAATTGACTAAAAATCAGTATAAGGCTGATACATATCTGTTCTAATGCCTATGTAAAAGTGTTGGCTATTTGGGAAACCTCCAATTTGAATTTTTTCATTCCTCAGGTGTGCGCCTGCCTCTATCCTAAGGTTATAAATTGGATTCAGTATATAGGAAATTTCTGTTTTGAAATAAGTTAAAATGCTGGGTTCGCCTTGTCCTACTTTGACACCTACGCTGACAGTTCGGGTCGAATTTGCCTTAAAAATGTCACCTCCCCAATTATCTTGAGAATTGTCTCTACCTGTTTTTCCCCAATGGAACGCGGACAAAACAGCCCATCGCCGATAGCGATAGTTTATTCGTACTAAGAATTCTTCGAAGTTGGAACCCCAAGGATGCGCTAAAGGCTGCCTGTAATGCCCCCAGTTTGTAATTATTTTACGATGACTGTATAAGTAAGGACGGGCTGAGTTATATTCTGCTAATATAAACAAATTTGGAATATTGAAAGCATCGCCATATTTAACCCCTAATTGGAAACCTATCATATTTCTCCAATCGCCTGCACTCCAGTTTTTTATTGCTGATGCTTTAAACTCATCAATAACAATTTGACCATACGGCTTAATTCCATTTTTTAGTTGATAAGATGTTTGAAAGCCCATCAAAGTATTACCACCAGCAAAGCCTTGAGAAAATTCCACAGGGCGATAAAAAATGACAGGGTTCAAAAAACTAACATCAAGTCTATATCGATTTAGTTCATCGCCCCACATTATTCCTTCAAAAAATCCAATATTCCACCTCGACCCGATGTTCATGCTCAGATAATGCATTGATAAATATTTTTTTCCAAAAATATTTCCCAGCATAACTGAACTACGTAAATCGTTCATTACAGCCCATAAATTGACATACTTAATTCTCCAAAAACTAGTTTCAATACGGAAGAATGGATAATTTACGCTGTTGTCCGATATCAACATTGATCGATACCCTTCGCCCAAAAACTGCTTACCCTGTCCTAGCCGAATTTGAAAAATCCGATTGGGGGTAAACGCCACTTCACCTGCCGCATAGGCAAAATCAAATCCTCCATTTTTAAAGCCTTTAGTCAACCAATAGCTGGATGCAACTTGGTTGGATGCAACTTGCTGACTCAAGTGTGCGGGAAATATTGCTTGAGTTTCTACAAGCGTGGAGTAATAAGAAATTTTTTTACCCAATTGCCCCTGAACTAATAATCCTCGGCTATTTTGGTAAGTATTCGTGTTATTGGCCCTGTCTAAGCCCCCAGATAAAAATACAATTGGATTGAGCGTCAAATAAAAATCTTCTCCTTTTGTTTTTAACAAATATTCGTAATATAGTTTTCTTTTTATGATATTTTTGATGCCTTTACCGGATAGTTCGAGATTATTTGGGACAAGCAATTCTTTTTTTCGACTCAGTGAATCAACATCGGTATTACGCCAAGGCTTTATGGATGTATGAATGTTATTCGGAGTCCTTAGTAAGTTATTTTCGTACCATATCTGGTCAAAATTATTAATGCCAAGAGTAACAAACTGACTTTTCCCTTGTTCGACTAAAACTACTAAAAGAAAAAGGAGAATTATTAAACGTTGCATAAGCATAGTTATTAATTGACTTTAAAAATCACTTGTGGGCTTTTGCCTCGTATGGTGCTAATACTAATCAAGCATCTGGGCAACTATTGTGCCAGTATAATTGAATTGTTCTCCATGGCCAGGGTAAATCTTTAAACCAGGTTGTAGGAATTTATCTATTAGGGTTAAAGATCTACGATATGTATCTTTGTTACTTGAAGGCAATGTTAACAAAGTTTTAACGCCATTTAGAATAGTATCCCCACTAAAAAAATGCTCCTCGTCCAATAAAATACAAATACATCCCGGGCTGTGACCTGGAGTGTGGAATACTTTGAAAGTATGTTCTGCAATTTCGATAATTTCCAGATTTTCAACAGGTGTGTAGTCTAATACTATTTCGAATGTCTCAATATCATCACTATAAAGAGAGAAATTTAAACGTTTATTAGCTATATTATTGGCACAATTAGTTGAGCAGAATATCTGAAAATTCCCAAGTACATCTTTTTGAAGCAAGCCTACACAATGGTCTGCATGTTCGTGGGTCAGGAATAATGCGGCGATTGTCTTTTCTTTTTTGGCTAAAAAATTTAACAATAAATCAATTGATGGACCACCTAAATCTATCAGTACAACTTGATTGTCGTTTAGTTCAACAATATATGTATTCGCTAACCGATATTCGTTAATTATCGCTGTAATCATCGTAATGCTAACACCTATTGTTGGCTATATATGACCTTTCCAGCCTGACTTCTCGTTATTTCATCTTTCACAATCACCTCAATAGCCTGGTGGAATAATCCGGTTTTAGATAAAATCATCTGCTTGACTTTTTCTTCATACGTGCTATCGGTAATATATACTAGCATTTTATCATCATTTCCTGTACAAGCGCAATCCAAAGGAAAGTTAGATTTTACCAAGTTTTCTACATCATCTAATCCTACTCGAATACCATATAGTTTTAGAAATCTGGACTTTCTTCCTACAATAAAATAGTACCCATCACCATCACGCATCGCAATATCACCAGTAAAGAGAATTCCGTTATTTTCATCGCCTAAAGTTAAGTCTTCGATGCTTTTTGCATATCCTAAGGTAACATTTGGACCTTTAAATACCAACTCTCCTGTTGCCTCTCCGGTTATTGTCTCGTTACCATTTTCATCCAAGATCGCAAAAGTGCCATTCGGAAAAGGAAGGCCGATGCTGCATATCTTTTCTGCTGCTTTTTCAGCGGGTAAATAACTCATTCTTGCTGTTGCTTCTGTCTGACCATAAGTCGCTACAAATCGTTTCCCTCTTTCAGATGCATAAGTTACAATTGTAGAAAAAAGTTCTTGACTTAGCTTTCCGCCACCTTGAGAAATTAAATTTAGATACGGAAAGTCATTTCTAAAGAAGCGTAGTTTGTTTAGTATTTCAAAACTAAAAGGAACACCTGTTAGACTTGTAATTTTCTGCTCCTCAAACACTTTCCATAAGGCTCTATCTGTCAAGGTCTTCTCGGTCATAACGATCGTAGCGCCGACCACTAAGTGGCTGCAAATGATGGAGAGTCCCATGGTATAATGCATTGGTAGAATCAAGAGCGGCCTATCCTTGAGGGAAATGCTTAATCCTTCGGCTACGTTCTTTGCATTTGCCTCAATATTGTTTAAACTATGTCTTACTAATTTAGGGCTTCCCGTACTTCCTGATGTGGGCAGTAGCAATGCCAAATCCCGATAAATAGGGTAGGGAACTTCTCCTGTTGCAAAAATATCAAAGCCTAAAAATTCCGCTTTTTTTTCTAAATGATGGCGGTTGGGCAAGTCAGTTGGTTGTAATATGTATTGAGGTCGGTATAACTGGAGAAGAGAATCTACCAAGTCAGCATCCGTTTCCGAACCAATTAATAAAGGAACCGCGCCACAATTAAGGCAACCTAGCAACGCTGCTACTGATCCTGGAATATTTTTAGATAAAACAAATACGACAGACCTCGTTGGGATTTGAGTACCGATTAATTCGACATAATGACACAATTGACCATAGGTAAGTGCTTTACCTTCATCATCGATAATTGCGGTTGCTTCTGAATTAACCTGATTAATATTTAATACCATCTCAAATATTTAAATTAGATTAATAAGCCTCCGTCTACCCCCAAAATCTGTCCAGTAGTATAACTGGATAAGTCAGACGCTAGAAACAAGCAGGTGTTTGCTATTTCCTTGGGTTCAGCAATTCGTCCCAACGCTATTTCTTTGTTTTGTTCCTTAAATTTATCTGCAATGATGGCTTTGAGACGCTCTGTTCCTACCATACCAGGGGCAATAGCGTTTACACGAATGCCATATTCGGCCAACTCTTTTGCAGCAGATAATGTTACCGCGTTAAGCGCCCCTTTGGTAGCAGCATAAGCAAGTTGTCCTTTTACTCCTTTCACGCCAACAATGGAAGATATATTGATAATGGAACCAGATTTCTGCTTCGCCATGATTCTCGAAACGATTTGTGTGAGTCGAATGACCGCTATTACATTGACCTCCAACATTTCGTGCAATTTCTCGAAATTGATGAATGGAATCAATTCATAGGAAACAACACCAGCATTGTTTACGAGTACATCTATTTTGCCGCTTTCCTTCTTTATGTCGGTTATTGCGCCTTTCATGGATGCAGCATCCGTGACGTCGAAAGCACATAATTTAAGATTTGGATGCTTTGTGATTAACTGATTCAGTTCCGCACTAATACCATCAAGCGTCCGGACATTAGCATACACGACTGCACCGGCCTCTGAGAATAATTCAGTTGTTGCTAATCCGATTCCGCTATTTGCTCCTGTGATTAAGCAAACTTTGTTTGTTAGTACCTGCTCCAATTGATTGCTTATTATGGGTTTATGCCGTATTTGGCAATAATTTCTTTTGCTTTTGAAAATGATTTGAAGTCTAAAATATCATCTGTATCAAGCATAATATCAAAAGTATCTTCGACTGTTGTAACCAGACTTAGTTGCGTTACGGAATCCCAATTATCCACAGTTTCAGAACTGAAGCCATCTGTTATTTGTTCTGTGCTCACTTGGAAAGTATCAGCAAAAATTTTTACGAGTTGTTCAAGTGTTGTCATCAAATTATATTTTTGTTGGTAATGTATTATTGTTTGGTAAATGCTTTTCAGAGCCCATCCTGGTAGTACGCATCCGTTATAAGAATAGGCAATATTTTTTTAGGATCTATGTTTATAGCACCGCAAGCCCATGATAAGCCCGCCCCAAAGCCACAAATAAAAGTACGTAAATTTGGTTGCTCCGTTCCTGCAAAGTGCTGACATAAAAGCAATGGAATCGCATTACTACTGTTATTTCCATACAGGTCAATGGAAATAGGAATTTTATCAATAGGTATTTTTATTTTTCTGGAGAGTTGCTTTAAAATATATAGATTTGCTTGATGCAAAGCAAACACATCATAATCTTCTGGGCTAGTATTCGTGTGAGCCAAAAAGTCTTTCATCAGCAACGGTACATCCGTGATTGAAAAACCAAAAACATCCATCCCTTTCATGTGAGTATTATAATCAGATCGTCTTATACCGTCTGACCATTCCTCCGTAATATTTTTTAGATGCATATTTCTGAAAGCACCTGCAGGGGTTATGATGCTTTTAAATTTTTGCCCGTTTGTTCTTAACCCAAATTGTGATTTATGATTTTGGACATCCGTTTTTTCCAATAGGGTAGCGGACCCACTATCTCCGAACAGCATGATCATCGTTCGGTCTTCGCGCGAAAGGGTTTTATTCGACGTATCGGCTGTAATCAGTAATGCATATTTTTTGTTGCTGCTGTTTAAAAGCGCATGTGCTGTTTGTAGGCCATATACAAAGCCTGAACAGGCCAAATTAATATCCATACAAAGCACACCTGCATTTAAATCCAATCTTTTTTGTAATACAAAAGCCGTAGCCGGTGAGCGGTAATCCGGTTTTTGACTAACAAAAATTAAAATGCCTATGTCTTTACGATCAATATCGTTGGTTTCCAAAAGATGTACTGCTGCTTCATATCCCAAATCAGATGCTGTTTGTTGATCCTTGGCTCTTACTACTTCTTTAACGCCTGCCATTTCTGAAAATTTTTGAACCGTATCTTGTCCAAAATCTTCATAGTAAGTTTCAACACTAATCTTTTGAGAGGGTACAGCCGCTGCCATTCCTGCAATTACAATATTGTCATATTCACTTAATCGCATATTCGAAGGGATTTATATTTCATGCGTAACACTGAAGTCCGTAAAAATTTCGGTACACTCCTGTGTTGCAAGTACACACGAAAAGTCAATCTCAAATGAGATATACCACAGGGACATACCTTCACCCACAGAAAACAGGTTGAGGAGCGTTGGACCACCAAGGGCATATTCTTGATGGCTTAACATAGATAATTGCAAGGCAATAGAGCTGGCGTACGTATGACCATACGCCTGAATTGTAGACCATGGAAGAATAAAATTGGCAGGAAGGGTAGACTGAGGTTCCCTGTAAAGAGACAAACCACCGTACCATATTGTGATTCCCGAGGCGGCTTTTTCGGTGGTGTTTTCCTGATCAAATGCTACAAATTCAGTAGAAAGGAACTGCGCTATGCCTGCTGTATCAAAATTGACTTTGAAGTTGTTTTTGTCCGTGGCATCAAAAGGAATATTTTTATCATAATATCGAAAGCCGCCTTTCAATATGCTAAATTCATCAAAAAGGTGGCCAAAAGACCTTGTACTGGAGGTGATCAATGTGGCCGCAGGATCTTTTTTTAACAAAATGGCTGTAGCGGCGTCACTCTCAATCGTGGACCAAGGGACATCAGGGTTATATAGCTTGGATGGTGTATCACCAACAATGATCAATCCGTAAACTGCATTTATTCCCTTTAGAATAGAAGAAACCAAGGTAATCCCCAATGCCATACCGTTGGAACCAGCATTAACGTCGTAGCAGATGCAATCAATCGATAAGTTCAACCTTCCTTGCAGTATTGCAGCGGTAGTAGGGCTGCGATAATCCGGTGTTCGGGATAAAAAAATCAAAACCCCGATTTCTTCGAGGTTAATATCGTGTGTCCCAATAATTCTGTTGGCTGCATCAAACCCCAAGTCGGATGTTGTTTGATCAAAAAGGCAATGTCGAATATTAACCTCACCTATGCCCTCAAAATTGACTTGCTTGCTAACAGGAGGGACGGTCGTAGCAATAGCAGCCACACTGATGTGGTCGGTTTTAAATGTTGTCATTGGGTATCTATTTTTCTAGCGGGCATCCCGAAAACGGTAGTTCCTGCCTTAACACGCTTTAAAACGACGCTCCCCATACCCACAATGGCTTGTTCTTCTACAACGACATTTTGGATCAAATTCGCTCCTGCACTAATGGTACAAAGGTCGTGTACCCGCACGTATCCAGCAAAGAAAGCAAATGAATTAACCTGGCAATACCGTCCAATATGGACATCATGGCCCAGTATAACGGAACTTTGGAAGTAGGTGAAATCGTCCACCTGAACGTCACTAGATAATGAACAATACGCTTTTATCGCTACTCCGATACCAACCTTTGCGCTTGGTGAAATAATGGCGGTTGGATGTATTAAGTTGATAAATCGCCCCCCTTTAGCCAATATGATTTCAACAGTACGCTTGCGGTCAGTTACTTTGCCGATTCCGCAAAAGAACACATCACTGGATTGTATTTCGTATCCTGCTACAGTCCCCAATACCGGTGGATAGCCCAAATCTGAAATGTTTGAGGGGCCGTCACTCAAAAAGCCTTTTATGGAAAATTCAGGTTGATTGCCATAACAAACATTTGCCAAGTCGAATACCTCCCGGGCAAGTCCGCCAGCACCTATAATTATTAAATTCATCATTATTTAAGTGAAAAACCCCCATCTATTGGAATCAAACTACCAGTCATCCAAGAAGAGGCGTCAGAAAGGAGATATTGAACTAAAAATGCAATATCCTTCGGGTTGCCAAACCGCCCAATTGGGTAGTTTTTTTCATGTTGTGCAAGTTCTTCCGCACTCAAGTGGCCACCATTGAGAATATTAGTAGGCACAAAACCGGGCAAAACCACATTTACCCGGATTCCTTTTGGTGCCAGCTCTAAAGCCAAGGATTTAGCATAGCTGTTCACTGCGCCTTTTGTCGCATTGTACATAGCATTGCCAATGGTGGCTTTTTGGGTAGAAATAGAAGAAATAAAAACAATGGATGCTCCTTTATTTATCTTCTTCTTTTTCAGTAATTTTTGAATCAAGATGATTGTGCTTTTGATATTCACATCAAAAATCCGATCCAAATCTTCAGATTTTATAAATTGGACGGGCTGTGTCTTTACCATACCTGCGTTTAGAACAACCCCATCCAACGGGAATAAAACATCCACTAATTCATCCAACTTGTCAAAATCAGCTAAGTCCCCAGACCATTGTATATGGTCACCCGAAGGCAAAGAAGCGTAAACAGATTGAAGCCGTTCTTCATCTCTACCAGTAATACAAACCGTGGCTCCAGTATCTCCGCAAGTAAGTGCAATTTGCTGACCAATACCACTGGATGAACCGGTAACTAAAATGCGCTTTTGCGACAATGAAAACACCGTATTATCCATGTTTATAAAGATGCCATTCGCGTTTCGATGGCTTGAATGAGCGCTCCAACTGTTTCTATTTTTTTAAACTCATCATTTGGAATGACGACTCCGTATTCGTCATCAATGGTGGCAATTAAGGACAGATTTGCCAAAGAATCCCATTCCTCATAGTCGCGAAATTTATCATCCAGCGAAATTTCTTTGTCTTCTGCTTCTAAGATTTCGCGCAATTTTTCAAAAAATTGATCTTTCATATGACTTGGTTTTTATGTCGTGATGAATATGATTACTCGTTACCGGTAAAAGCGGACATGGTTTGTTTAGCAGTTGCGTTTATGCCATCTCGTTTCAATACCTTGATAACGGTAAGTATCAGTATTTTAATATCTAAGCGGAACGATACATGATCTACATACCATACATCCAACTCAAACCGCTTTTGCCAACTGACCGTATTACGGCCATTGACTTGTGCCCAGCCTGTAATTCCTGGCCTTACTTCATGCCGCCTTTTTTGAAAATCACTGTATAGGGGCAAATATTGCACCAAAAGTGGGCGTGGACCTATAAGGCTCATATCGCCTTTTAGTACGTTGATAAATTGTGGAAGTTCGTCTAGGGAATAAGCCCGAATAAATTTACCCACGGATGTTATCCTTAAGTAATCTGGTAAAAGTTGGCCATTTTCGTCTTTTAAATCCCGCATCGTCCGGAACTTAATTATCCTGATAGTTTTTCCGTTCCGACCTGGTCTGTGCTGAGTAAAAAAGGGTTTTCTTTTGTTATAGAAAAACAAATATAAGGTAATGATTAAAATAATAGGAGATAAAAACGCCAATAAAACTGTCGAAAAAAGGAAATCAAGCATTCGTTTAAAAAAGAACTTATACATATATTATATCATTATGTTTTTACTGAAGTCCCAATTAATGCGTTGGTCGGCTTCTGCTAAAGAAATAAATGGAAAATCGTTTAATAAATCTTCGAATTTGCTGAAGCAAGAGTTGATTCCTACATAGTTGATAAAAAACCTGGTATTTATAACTTTTTTCTGGAATTTATCAAAGTCTCTCAAGTGAAAATAGGACATATTGTAATCCGTGAGGTTGAAATAGTGCTTTATTATGGCGTAAGGTAAAATCCTGAAATATCCCCCGCCCGTGTAAATTATTCTTTTCCCAAGAATGGGGGAATAATTCATCGGAAACTCTTTCAGAAAACCGGCTTCTGTTTTAATGATTGTTGGTTTTTTAATATTTAATGCAGGGAAGCCACCGTAGCTCCTGTTGGCAGGAAAAATGGAACTGTCAATTTCAATACCCGACTCAACGAGTAGTTCCAACGCCCATTTGTTCCGTTCTGTAATGGTAAATGCAGGCGCTCGGTACATTGTCACTTTTTTACCGATCACCTGCGACAAGCTATCAATCGCTTTTTTGGTGTCTTCGCGAAATAAACTTGGGGTCAAGGATGTAAGCAATTTATGCACATCAGAATGACATCCTATTTCGTGCCCATTATTAGCGATTTTTTGAATAACCAATGGTTGCCTTCTGGCTATTATTCCTAGGCAAAAGAAAGTTGCTTTCACCTTGTGGTTGTCTAGCAATGCTAATACATCATCCAAATATTTTTCAAGGATAGGTTCATAGTAGGTGGGGGGACCTTTCTTATATAATTCATAGGTGTACCACTCTTCAAGGTCTATAGTTAGGATGTTCATACTCATTTAAATTATATTGAGTCATGCATAGATGCCATCAAACTCCAATTGTTGATGCTAGACAGATGAGATTCTAAGGAGATATTGAGCGGCAATGCTACAAAGTTTTTATTTTTCATGGGCAATAGCCCATATCTCAAGGAATTAAGGAGCCCAAATCGCATGGATTTAAACAGGGCAAAAAAATCAACATTACAATCTTTTGCTGTCTGCTTTATCAATCGCAGCAAATGGTCAAAACTGGAATAGTCGCCCACAATATCCACAATTATCATCTCGCGAATCCCCCCATTTTGTTTAATTGTAAAGATGGCCGCTATACTTTTATGCCCCTTTTCATAAATTATCATTCCATATTTAAGCGATGGATGTTCGATGTATCTCCATTTAAAATAACCTGGTACATAATTTGTCGTAAAATATTTACTGAAATCCGCATTGTTAAAACTCAATCTTTCTAGTGCTTCGCAATCTAGATCATACTTGGCGGCTAAAGAAATGGGGGTAGATTTTGATTTTACAAATCGAGATATCAAGATTTTAACTGGGCTAAGAACATGGATATACCATGTAGGATTGCCTAAGTAATTCCACCCCATTTTAAGATAGCTGGGCAGGCTATTTTGATTTGGGAAGTTGAAAATAACATCGCATCCTTGCTCCGAGGCAATTTGTAGCCCTTTCATTCTCATCTTTAAGAATATGCCATATTTTTGATAGTCTTTATGAACAACACTATCGCATGGTTGCAATCCTTTATAGGTTTTGCCTCTATATTTAAATGCCCAAGGCCACAGATTACTAAAGCCGACTATCTTTCCCTCTATGACGGCCACTATAAGTATAGGAGATCCAAATACGTTGGTTTCGTACTTCCACGTCCAAAAAGCGTCCCCTCTGGTAAAGCTGGAACGTTGAACATCGCTAAAAACCTCATTTAATAGTAGAAGTGCTGCTTCTTTATCACTTGTTGCTATTGTCCTAATTTCTACTTGGCTCATAATTTATATTTTTTTCTTCATAAATTAAATGCTGACCTTCCCATATCACTTGCCTGTCAAAATTCATAGCCCACGGCCGGCCATTGGCTGCAAGTGCATTTCTTTTTTGGCTATCCGTATAAAGAAGAGTCATTTTGTCATATAAATCTCCGACATCTTTTAAGTTCGTTAACATACCATTAAAGCCATCAGAAACAGCATTTTGCACGCCAGATACGCGCGTTCCAATGACAGGAACACCCATCGCTGCGGCTTGAATAAATACATTACCAAACCCCTCACTCCAAGTAGGTAGGACAAATACGTCCATCAACGATAAATACAGGGGTACATTAGATTGAAAGCCAACATAAACAATTGACGGATGGGTCTTGATATTTTCAATAATTTGCTTGTTTGCTAAATTCCCTACTTCGACTGGCCCTACTATTAGTAATTTCACTGGGTAATCGGCGGCAAGTTTTATAAAAGCTTCATATAGTTCGTTTATTCCCTTCCTGTCATTTAACCGCCCTACGAACCCGAATACAAAAGAATCTGCAAGACCCAAGGTTTGGCGAAGTTCCTCTATTTCAGATTTGAGTTCAGCCTTAGGCGCGAACTTTTCTAAATCAATCCCATTACTACTGCCTTTGTGGATAACCCTTGTTTTATGCGCTGGGAATAACTTATTTCCAACCGCCTTTACTCTGATTGCTTCACTAATACAAATAATTCGATGCGTCAGCAAACCAACTATTTTCAACACCCCCATCAACACTATTCTCTTCAACCCTTTTTCTGTCTCGTATCGAAGTCCACGAGCGGTATAAATTCTTAATGGTACACTGGTAAGAAACCCGGCGATTGTACCTAAAAGCCCCATTTTTGAGGTGCCTACATTGACAATATCGGGCTTGACAAAATGAAAATGCCGAATAATTTGAACTAAAGCTGATAGGTCACTGACAATACTAATATCTCTCCTAATCGTAATAGGCAAGAATATACACCCCTCTTTTTCACAAAAGAGTCTGGCTTTTTCGTCTTCTTGCGTTATCAGGTAAGTTTGATAACCAAGTAATGTAAAGTATTTGAGTTGGCCTTCCAACAGCATAACGCTTCCTGGTGCCGTTACTCCTACGACTAACTTTTTCATATCCTAATTCATTACTAACTTGACCTAGTTAGCATACTTGCGTAAATCAATCTTAAAATAGGCACAAAGATTCTCCAGTTGCTCGTCATTGCCACCGCTCTTAACATTATGGGTGACCAGTTTTTCATGTTGCGTTTTACTGATGGAAATAATATTTTTACTGTAGTGTGTATTTGTAATGACTTTTTTATCGCTCAAAATAGCCATTACTTTCAGCCACACATCGTCCGCTTGGTAACATAACGATTTAATCAGTGCGATATCAAATGCTGTAGCATTTAGTGCGCCTGGTGGGTACAATGTACCGCCACCGCCCGTTGAAAAAATCAGATGTGAAGGAATAGAATCGGTAGTTCGTCTCTCCCACTTTTTGTATTTAGCTATTCCTTCATTAGTTATTACAATCTTATGCGCTCTGTTAGCAGCAATTAAATTAGGATACTTAGTATGGAGCTTAACTACGTGCTCAAGAGTTTTTTCATCATAATAAAGGTCGTCATCAAGTGTAATTATATGATCTTTTGGAAATGCTTGCATAGCATAATAATACTTTTTATGTGCCTTTAAGTCATCTTCACAGAATTCTATCGTCAGCCCCCGGCTCTTTAGACTCAATAGGCTTTCGGGTAATATTTTACCTTCAAATTGTTGTTTTGACAACCATAGAATGATCATATCAGGTTTAAATGTCTGGCGAAGCATACATTCAGCGGCTATCCAAACTTCATCTATTCTTGCCGGGAATGAAGTAAATGAAATAATATACCGCTTCTCCCGGGGGATAAGATTCAACCCACTTCCTTGTTTTTTCTGAGTGCGCCTGAAATATGCGGGAACAAAAGCATCAAAAATTCGTTTCAGAATTAACTCTAATAGCTTGTTGAAAATTTTACCACCCAAGCCATACTGCTCGAAATTGGGTAGGGCATAATAAATTCGGTAGATGGTATTCATAATAATTATTCTTTGACGAACTCCTTGATTCGCGTGGAAATATAATTTGAAAATGCAGTTGCTCCCGTGTCATTTAAATGTTCGGTATCATAAAAAAATGCTTTCTCATTTGTAAATTGTGTGTCATTCGATACATCCAACACCAACAAGCGCTTATTTGATTTCAATTGATTCACAAAGTTGAAAAATTCGGAGGGGATTTTTTTTAATGTTGGTGAAACACAGACAATTAACTTAATTTTATTTGAAAACGCCTTTTCAATAAACATATTAATCGTGTTTATATGCTTGGCGCTGACTTTGAAATTATCATCTTTCAATACTTTCTCTTTTCCGTCCCAAACACCGGTTAGAGGTCTATATCCTTTATGAATGTCACTTTTGTCAATAATATTGGCTGTTAGGATATTGAAAAATTTCTTATTGTACCTAAACAACCCGGATTGGTAGCGTATCGCATCATACCACTTTCTGGTAATATAGTTATCAAACTCAGGTGTTATGTGTTGATAAAATGGCGCCAAATCCAGAAAAACTTCTTCTGAAAAACTCCCCCCTCGATCATACACATCTCTAAAATCTAAATCTAACACAATTGTTTTGGGGGTGTACCGATTGAGTGTTGCTAATAGCAATGCGTAATGATAATAAATCCCCACTCCTTCTCTACCAGCGTTATATGTTGAAAATCCGGTATTCTGTTCAATGAGGTCAGCTTTGAAATGAAATGCCGCCCTAGAAGATCCGAATATTAGTATATCTTGATTCGTTTTGTTGAAGGTATAGTTTTCCTGATACGCAACGCCTGATTTCGAATTTTTATAAAGCCAATCTAATAAATGGCCCGCGCTATAGTCAAGCAAGAGAAAGACCCCCCCAAATAGTAGGATTCCTTGAACTTTTTTATTATGTATGATCTGTTTCATAATTCAATTTAAAATTGAAAGTAGATAAACTGTCCTGAGTTAAATATGCCAAGTAAGATGATGATAGCCATTAGGCATGCTGTAGTGCCACTACTCACAATGATGTTTTTATTGTACAACAATGGCTTTGTTGCATAGATCCCCGATTTTCCATCTTTCCCCTTACCCCAGTAGCCTCAAGCGACTTTTACAGATACAGGAGCGGCGATTTGGATAAATTTGTTTAAGACCGCGCTCTTGACTGCGGCCTCAGTTTTCTGAT
>CAIVGO010000804.1 GCA_903905445.1 uncultured Bacteroidota bacterium | reverse complement strand
AGGTTTAGGGCCAGAATTGCATGCCGATCGCGCGGAACGCCGCCCGTGTAAGGCAACATCAGTCCGGCGGTAGCCGCTTCTTCAAAAATAGGAACATCCATCCCAAAATGTATGCGGTACCAGTTGAATGCTTCTTTTACATTCGATACGCCAATGCCGATTTGTTGTATGCCGGAAATAAACATGGTAAAAACGAATTGTTAATATGAATTTGACGCACAAAGGTAAACAGGCATGGCTGGCATTGGGTGTTATTGGGTGCTTTTTGCAGCCCTTAGTTCTAAAATCATCTGTTTTAAATACTACTTTTGTACTTTAAACAGTTAAAGTACCCCTTGAGGCAGTTTTGCCTATTGTTAAGATTCCAGCAGACGTATGATTTTTTTGATCATAACCATGTTTTCATGGTGGAGCGCCACACTTAATTTAAGCATTAGCAACATAAAGGTCGCGAAAGGCACCATGTTCGTAGCGGTGTACAACAACCAGCCCGACTTTTTAAATGTTTCAAAAGCAAGTTTGCTTCAAACCTTTCCGGTTACCCAAAGTGGCAAACAAAGTTTCAATTTGCCCGCGCTGTCGCCCGGCTATTACGCAATTTGTTGTTTTCAGGACCTGAATGGAAACCAACGCCTGGATACCAATTTGTTTGGGGTTCCAACCGAACCGTATGGTTTTTCACGCAATGCCCGGCCAAAATTCAGGGCGCCTGTCTGGGATGAAGCCTGTTTTGAAATAAAAAAAGACCCCATTCCCATCGAAATTTATATTGCCAGTTGGTGAAACCGCGTAAACGACCTTCCTTTTGCTAAATGCCTTACCTTTGTGCAATCTGGTAGTATTCTGCCCGATTGTTCGTACTTGAAATTTAAACCGGCGCTTCGGCCCAACCCATTGACATGATTCGCGCAGAAAATATTATTAAAACATTTGGAGACCAACAGGTACTCAAAGGCATCAACTTCACCTTTCAAGCCGGACAAAACAACCTGATTATTGGTCGTTCGGGCGCAGGTAAAACGGTTTTGCTCAAAATATTGGTGGGCTTGCAAGTACCTTCTACGGGCACGATCTGGTACGATGACGTAAATTTTACCGGCCTGGATAAAGAAGGCATGCGTGCGATCCGCATGAAAATCGGGATGTTGTTTCAAGGCTCGGCCCTGTTTGACTCGCTCACGGTGGAGGAAAATATTCGTTTTCCGCTGGATATGTTTACCACGATGACTTACAAGGAAAAGCTGGAACAGGTGAATTATTGCTTAGAGCGGGTAAACCTGGGCGGCAACAACCGCAAATATCCTTCCGAACTATCGGGTGGTATGCAAAAACGGGTGGGTATTGCGCGCGCGATCGTGCTGAATCCGCAATATTTGTTTTGTGACGAGCCGAATTCAGGCCTCGATCCGAAAACGGCTATTTTGATTGATGAATTGATTTCGAGTATTACGGAGGAGAAAAACATCACGACCATCATCAACACCCACGATATGAACTCGGTGATGGAAATTGGGGATAACATTTGTTTTTTACACGAAGGTCGCCTGGAATGGAGCGGCACGAAGGATCAGGTATTGGCGAGCGAGAACGAAAATTTGCAGTCGTTTATCTTTGCATCACCCTTTTTGCAGCGCTTGCGCAAGCAGGCCTTGGGGTAGTTCCATCCATCCAACAAAACCCAGCGTTCCGCTAGGAACGCTATATTATTAGATCAGGTATTGGCGAGCGAAAACGAAAATTTGCAGTCGTTTATCTTTGCTTCGCCTTTTTTGCAGCGCTTGCGCAAGCAAGCTTTGGGGTAGTTCCATCCATCCAACAAAACCAGTGTTCCGCTAGGAACGCCATTTAATTAGATATTGCCCCGCTGGGGCAAAAGGGTCGCGCTTTAGATTTGTACCTTTCCCGCACAAATCTTTTCGATCCACCCCACGAAATCCAGCGTTCCGGTAGGAACACCATCTTTGTAGCAATTTGGGGTAGTTCCATCCATCCAACAAAACTCAGCGTTCCGCTAGGAACGCCATATTAATTAGGCTGCAACACGCTTATGTGTCGCAGCCTAACCTGGTTATGTTTCATGAATGTAATCCTGGTTGGGATGGCCTTCGTTGTCTTGGATAATGATGTCTTTAACGTAGATTATCATTCCGGTTTTGCCGAAATTTAAAAAAGGTCATTCTGCGATTAGTTTACCGGAGGCTATCGACTTACCTTGGGAGGTAAGTCGATAGAATACAACGCCTGCCGGAATTTGATGTCTAAGCAATCGGAATGTGGGTTGGGTAAAAACAGGATTAGCAATTAATCGGCCTTGGATATCGTAAAGGGACAGTTCAAAACGATTGGACGGTACCCCGGTTACTTCAAATATTGCACTTTCGGTAAATGGATTCGGGTAAACATTCAGGTCGGCTCCCGGCCAATCCACATGTACGGTTGAAAGAATCCAATATTCTTCCTCGATACAGGCGGTGTGCAGGGTGGTGTTTGATAAAATGGGCGCGTTATAATTAAAATAGATGGCAGCGTGGTTCAGGATTTGCGTTCCACAAGGGAGGGAATCGCGTTGAGCGACCCGGAATTTGACAAACCCATCGGCCGCGCTGCCACCTGGAATCAGATTAGCATTGGGGATGGTAAATTGTACGATGCCGTCGCCATACACCTGGAACGTGTAAGGATGGCTGGATGCGCCTGGCCGTACGGTGGCGGGATCCAGTGCAGCCGAAAGGGTATCGCGAACGATCACCTGCTGCACTGTATCATTGCCTGAATTGGTAAAGTGGATTAAATAGTCCAAATCGGTTTGTGGACTGACGTAGTTGGGGACGTCGTACCCCTTGGGATGGCCTCTTTTGAGTATGGTTGGATTGAAATCAGATTCGGAACTTTCCTGGCAGTTGATGGATACAAAAGCATCCTGATCATCTTCCGGGAACATGGTATAGAAACCCAGGGAAGGCGTATTGCTGCTGGTGTCGCTGATACAGCCTTCTACGGCTGCGGTGGGGAAACTGGTACCGGGGTAGCCAGGGGTTTGTTTGGCAATGATGCGGTATGTTTTGCCATCTTTTTCAGAGGCCCAAGATTTGGTAGCACCCGCATCCAATTGGTATTGAAAATCTGGATTGCCGGGTTGAACGAGGAAAAGCACATCTTCTACAATCACAAATTCCTGCACAGATCCCATGTCGCCTGTTCCAACATTCTTCAGGACAAAGCGGACAGAATCGCCATCACAGCGACCTTCTGCCACAATCAGGGAGCGATCCCAACTATTTACATTACAAAATGTATCCGGGTAAATATGCGCTGACACACAGTGTGTTTGTCCGGCAACTGTTTCATTACAGTCGAGGAACGCATTGAATGTAAACTCTTTACAAACCCCTGGCTCCAGCATGCCGACATCAAACAGCAGGGTATCCGCATCGGGAATAAATGGAATTGAACTCTCGGTAACGGTAAGCGCTCCATCTAATACAACTTTTACAAAAGTTACATCAGAAGTGGCTGTGCCAGAATTACAATAGCGCACCACGTATTCATTGTCGGCACAACGGCGCAAAATCGGCGTCGCAATATCCACTTCATTTCGTGGACAAGTAAAGGTCGTTTTTACAGGAATCGGTACTTCTACGGTATCATAAGGCAGCAGCACGGGCACCAAAATGCTTGGGGTGCAGGTTTCCCAATAGTCGCTGAAGCGATACAAACTTATGGTGTAATACCCGGTATCTACCAATATCTGAAATGCGCCATTTGCATTGGATACCGCATAAAGCGTATCATCTTTCCCCTCAACTTTTACAACCCAATCGGCTAGGCTAGGTTCGTCCTGATCACGCAGACAGTTTTGAACCTGATTATCCCAAAAGATATTACCACGCAGGTAACTGGTCAGAACCGTACCATTTTTATCGGTTTTAACCAAATATGCCCGTTGTTCTGAAACGGTCAAGTCTTTTGAACTACTACCGGCAGCAACAGCCCCCCCATCATTGGCAGGCACCACACCATAAGCAGCGTCCGGACCAACTTTGCCCGCAAGCGATTCCCACAACATGCTGCCGTTTTCGGCTACATGATCGATACACAACTCCCCGTCGAGGGTACTTAGGTCTTTTTGTCCAGCAACAAAATAACCACCATTCGGAGCAGTAGAAATACTGTTGAATCGTGTTTGCGCAATGGTATCAATCCAAATTAAGTTATTACCCGTGCCATCAATTTTGGCGACAAATCCATTTGTATTGGTGTATCCGGCTATTACAAAGGCATCGTCTGTTGCAAAAACAACATCGCGGCCAATATCAAACAAGCCCTGATAAAAATCATAGGTGTGCTCCCAAACCAGACTGCCATCGTTGCTTTGCACCCGCACGGCATAAACGAGCGATTCGTTTTTTGCACCAACGGCGATCAAATCACCATTCGGAGCCAGGGTAATACCATAGCCTTGTTCTTTCTCAGAGGGCAGTCCAAATGTTTTATACCAAATTGTATTGCCTAATGCATCTGTTTTTAAAACAAACAGGTCATTTTTTTGACTTTCAGACCCAACAATAACCAGGTTACCATCGGGTAATTCCAGGATATCAAATGCTTCTTCATCCTGACCGATCTGTGTAGCACCAATGCTTTTAGACCATATTTTTTTACCAAAAGCATCTGTTTTAAACAGATAAATATTTTTTTGGCTGGTTTTTGCATAACCTACTGCAATGATGCCTGTATCGCGGCTGCTAAGCACCGCATTGGCAGCAAAACTTCCAGAACCCGTATAGTTCTTGGCCCACTGCTCATTTCCGTCCGCATCTACTTTTATAATAAACAAGCGGCTCAAGCCATAATAGCCCGCCATTACATAACCACCATCGGGCGCTTTGGCTACCGCATTGGCGATATCGAACCCGCCACCTCCGTATAAACGCTCCCAGCCCTGCGCGGAAACGAACCCGGCAGTTAGCACAAACAAGAAGATGAAAAGATACTTTCGCATGAGTCGAATGATTAAGCAATCTGATTGCTCTTTTTTGATGATACAAAAGTGCAGCTTGTAAAATGTAGAAGTACAGACAAAAAAATGCATTTGTTGAACAGTTTTGTTGTATAAAGATGACAAATTTATTTACTACAATTGAATATTTTTCATTTTTTTGGATCAAATGCCCAATATTTACATAAAAATAACCGTTTGTAAAATCTAAAACGACATTTCGTTTGTTGAATAGATAAACAGAAACGACTATGCAAAAAAGTGTATTAGCCGAAATTGTGGGTTCCCTCAGTAAAAAAGAACATCGCGAACTACATAAGTGGTTGCAATCCCCTGCCCATAACCAACGGGAGGATGTGCCCGTGCTTTTTGACTATTTAATTAAGCACCTGCAACAACCTGATTCGATTGTAGAAAAAGAAGATGCCTGGAAATTTATCTTTCCTGGTAAGCCCTACGACGATGCTTACATGCGCCAGGTGATGTATTTTTTGCTAAAGGCCATTGAAGATTATTTGGTGTTTACTGAAATTTCTTCGAATAAAGTAATGCATCAAAGTACCCTCATTCGGATGTACCGAGGACGGAAGCTTGAAAAAGCGCGCAAACAAGCCCAACGCCTGGCTTGGGAAAGTTTGGAGCAACAGCCTTTGCGCAATAGCTATTATTTACGTACCCGATTTATGCTGGAACATGAAAACTATGAACACTTAGTGAGTGTGAATCACAATGCCTTGGTCAACCTGCAAGAAACCGCAGATGCGTTGGAAGCATGGTTCTTAGCCGAAAAAATTCAATTGAGCTGCGAAATGCTGGCCCACCGCTGGCGCTATCAAAAAGCCGTGTACCAACATGGACTACTGGAAGCAGTGCTGGATTATACGGAAGGGAAAAGTTTTTTGGACGAACCGGCTGTAGGGGTATTTTATCATGCCTATATGGCTATTACCAATCCCCTGGACGAACAATACTTTGACAAACTAGAAACCCTGATTCGAAATTTATCTGTAAAGTTTACCCATTCTGAGAGCCGGTCACTCTATCTGGTGGCACTCAATTATTGTGTGGGTAAAGTAAACCAGGGACAATCCGACTATGCCAGAAGGCTTTTTGAATTGTACCGATCGGGCATCGCAACCGGAATATTGTTGGATAATAATAATGTATCCAGTACGACCTTTGGAAATGCCGTTGGCAGTGCCCTCCGATTGAATGAATATGGTTGGGCCGAAAAATTTATTGAAGATTTCAAACACCACCTGGAAGAAAAAGAACGCAACAGCATCGCAAATTTCAACCTCGCGCGGGTATTCGCCAGCAAAGGGGAATACGACAAAGCCCAGCGCCTGCTTACCCAATTCGATTATGATGATATGTCGCTCAACATCATCGCCAAAACCATGCTGCTCAAAATATATTACGAACAATCAGAACTA
Organism: uncultured Bacteroidota bacterium; assembly: GCA_903905445.1. Classification (GTDB taxonomy): domain Bacteria; phylum Bacteroidota; class Bacteroidia; order Chitinophagales; family Saprospiraceae; genus M3007. The sequence goes on along the minus strand of CAIVGO010000804.1, from coordinate 3,398 downwards.
GACGCCTTCGAATCGCTGCTGGAAAGTATGCGTATTTACCTACAACGCAAAGAAGCCCTCAACCCAGCCTACAAAACGGCCTTCAAAAATATGATCAGCCTGATGAAGCGCTTGCTCAACATGAACCCCTACTCCAAAGCACAAAAAACAAAACTGCGCGAACTCATTGTGGCCACCAACCCACTCATGGAACGTGATTGGCTGCTAAAACAGGTAGATGGACGATAAACTGCGCGTATTTTCATAAATCATCGTTTCTTTGTGCCTTTCTATTCATAAAAACGCTTACGCATCTTGAAACAGGGTTATAAAGTTGCTATTTTGATATTCCTGGTGCTGCTCCTCGATCAGTCCCTGAAAATTTACATCAAAACGCATTTTGAATACAATGAAGATTATGCCATCCTGGGCCTGGAATGGGCACGCCTGCATTTTGTGGAAAACGAGGGCATGGCATTTGGCATTACCTTCGATTGGGCTTACGGAAAATTAATCCTGAGCCTGTTCCGCATTCTGATGGTAGCCGGACTGATTTGGTACATGCGCATGCTCATGGCCGCAAAAGCGCCCAAAGGTTTTGTGTACAGCGTGGGCCTCATCACGGCAGGCGCCCTGGGCAATATTATTGACAGCGCCATTTACGGATTGATTTTTTCCAGTTCCTACCACAATGGCATGCTTGCCGAAATTGTTCCGTTTGGACAGGGTTATGGCGCGTTTTTGCACGGAAAGGTGGTGGATATGCTGTATTTCCCCATCAAATACTTCGAATTGCCTACCTGGCTGGGCGGCGGCGGATTCCTGTTTTTTAGCCCTATTTTTAATATCGCCGATGCTTCCATCACGACGGGTGTGCTGAGTATTTTGCTGTTTCAACGCAAGTTTTTTGCCAGCGAACTCCAAAAGGAAGATGAGCCTGTGCTGGTATTAGAAACCACTGAACTGCCAGAAACCAGCGATGCAACGCCAGCCATCGAATTGGGTGAACCCGCCCATACCGAGCCTACTCCAGAAGAAAAAGGTACCGATGGACTCCCAAGCAACGACCCCAAACCCGATGAAGCCGGGAAGTAAGCATTTGTTGCAGTTGTTTCACACCCATTTAACAGCTAGTTGTGGTCAATTAGACTAACTTTGCGCGATTTTGCCGGGAAAACTAGTCCGGCTCGGATAATATGATGTTGCTGAAACATACCTCATACCTTGTTTGCCTGCTGTTTGTCTGCTTGTCACTCTGGCATTGCGGCAATAACGCTGCGCCCAAAGCAGACGACAAAGTACTCGCGCAAGTATATAATAAGGTGCTTTATCAGTCTAACCTGGCGGATATGATACCGGAGTACACCACACCCGAAGACAGCGCGCTGATTGTAAAAGCATATTTGCAGCGCTGGATTCGCGAACAGTTGCTCATGTACGAGGCCGAACGCAATATTCCGAAAGACCTCAACATCGACCAGCTGGTGCGCGATTACCGGGCGAGTCTGGTGCGCTTCAATTTTGAAGAACAACTTATTGCGCAAAAATTGGACAGTACCGTTTCCGAGGCAGTACTCAAGGATTTTTACGAAAAAAATAAAGACCAGTTTCAACTGGAAAGCACCATTTTAAAATGTATGCTCATCAAGGCACCCGCTAAAGCGCCCCAATCGGAGCTCAATAAACTTTGGTACAGCCGCTCCGACGATGCCGATGCAAAATTGATGAGCTTCGCCAAACAGTGGAACGCTTTTGGCTTGTTTGATCGCGAAAAATGGTACAAATTGGAAGAGGTAGCCGCGTTTCTGCCCAAGGGTACGTTAACATCGGAAAACGTACGCTCGCGCAGTGATGGCACCTTGAGCGATGCCGATTACCGCTACTATTACCGCGTACTGGAAACGGTACAAGGAAAAACAACCGCACCGTTCGATTATGTGCGCGAACAAGCAGTAAAAGTGATCCTGCATCAGCGCAAACAAGCATTGCTCGAACAGTGGAAAGAGGATCTTTATCAGAAAGAACTAAGACGAGAAAACGTAAAGATCTTGCAGTAACCAAACCATCATAAACGCAACCATGTTCATTTCGGCTTGCCAATAGGCACGCATTTTGTCATTCGCAATTGATTTTCAATGAAACATATTTTTGTACTTTTCCTTTTTTGCGCCTGTTTCGGACAACTGTCCGCTCAAAATGACCGTGCTGTAATCGACCGTGTCGTGGCTTCTGTAGGGGGCGAAATTATCCTGTTGAGCGAACTTCAGGAACAATTGTCGTACGCCAAACAACAACAACCCAACCTGCCGCCCGAGCACCGCTGCGTCATTTTGCAAAACCTGGTCATCCAGAAATTGCTGGTCAACCAGGCCAAACTCGACTCCATTGAAGTAAAAGATGAAGATGTGGAAACGCAAATCAATGCGCGCATCGAACGGTTGCTGGGCTATTTTAACCAGGACGAAAAAGCAATCGAGGAGTTTTACGGGATGAGCCTCAATGACATCAAAGAGCAAACCCGCACCGATATGCGCAACCAACTGCTCGCAGAGCGCATGCAAGGCCAGATTACAGAAAAAGCGACCGTTACACCCGCTGAGGTGTTGCGTTTTTACAACCGGATTCCGAAAGATTCGCTGCCATATTTCAATGCCGATGTGGAAATTCGGGAGATTGTGTACAAGCCGCAGGTGAATGCTGAAGAAAAGGAAAAGGCGCGGGTGAAAATTGAAGAATTGCGCAAAAGAATCACCACCGATGGCGAAGATTTTGCTGTTTTGGCCAAAAAATACAGCGATGACCCCGGTAGTGGCGCGCAAGGCGGCGATTTGGGCTGGCAAAAGCGCGGCACCTTTGTTCCTGAGTTTGAAGCAACCGCATACAACCTCGAAAAAGACCAAATCAGTCCGGTCATCGAAACCGAGTTTGGTTTTCACTTTTTGCAATTGCTGGAACGTCGAGGCAACCTCATCCACGTGCGCCACATCCTGGTAAAACCTGAAATTACCGATGCCGACCTCGCTACTGCAAAAATGAAACTCGACACCGTGCGCAACCTGATCAAAACCAATGCGATCTCGTTTTCGGATGCAGTAAAAAAATACGGCGACAAAAACACCCCCAGCCACAGCAATGATGGCCGCATTACCAATCCGCGCAGCAACAATACCTTCTTTGAAGTGGCCGATCTCGATACCGACGTGTACTTCGCCATCGAGGGGTTGCAGGTAGGGGAAATTGCCGAACCTTTCCAATACCGCGGACAGGACGGCAGCAAATTGTATCGTTTGGTGCTGTTGCAAAGTCGCACCAAACCCCACAAAGCCGACTTGAAACAGGATTACGGTAAAATTCAGATTGCAGCGTTGGAACAAAAAAAATCGGAAAGCACCGAAAAATGGGTGGTCGAAAAATTGCGT
>CAIVGO010000803.1 GCA_903905445.1 uncultured Bacteroidota bacterium | reverse complement strand
TCCGGAATCGTAATTTTTCTGGTAACGGACGCCGTACACCCGCTGTTGGCGGTAACCGTCAGCCCCACCGTATAACTGCCTGGGTTCGAAAAAGCAAATTTGGGTTCGCGCAAACTGGAAGCATTGCCTGCCCCCAAATTCCATTGCCAATTGCTAATCGCCCCATCGGCCAAAAAGGTACTCAAATCATTAAACGCGGTAGAATCACCCGGACAACCCGGAATTTCATCAAATTGCGCCACGGCTTCTACCCTGACCGAATCCAATACTTTACACAAAGCACCATTGGTCAAATAAGCATACAACACCACAATGTATTTTCCCGCATTGGGAAATTTAAAACTCGGATCGTCGCTCGCTGCGGTACCCAACAAATTACTACCCGACTCCCCAAAATTCCAATACGCCGACCCTGCCTGATAATTCGGACTAGGCAATAAATGGAACTGAAACGAATCGCAACGCGGGGTAGCATCAATATCCAGTCCGATGGTTCCCGGTGGACAAGAAGGCGGATGGTTCGGATTGTGACAAACACCGCCACAATATTCGAAAATCAAAATGGGGCCATCACTCGCCTTGCAGCCAAACTGGTTGGTGGCCGTTGCCGAATAGAGGCCATATTGATTGGTACTGTAAATGGAATCATTTTTACCCAAGGGCAAACCATCCCGAAACCATTCATAATCATATGCCGCATCCTTGTTGGTCAGGGCAAACATGGTTACGGTGCGTTCGTTGTTGCAAAAACCAGTTGGGTCGGCGGTCGTAATGGTGATGTTGGGCTTAGGGTATGCTTCAATACTGAATTTTGTAGTTGCCGAACAACCATATTGATCGGTAACCGACAAGCCATAGGTACCCGGCAATAATTGCACGGTAGAAGTACCCGAAAACAGGATGTCGCCCGATTCATTTAACCAGTTATAATCAATATACGTCCCGGTGATGCTCGCCTGCCCCAATACGCCCGGGCATAAACCCGCCGGCGCAGTAGGAACCGGGTTCGGATTGGCTAAAATAGTCACAGTTTTATTGCGCACTTTGCCACAAATGGTCAAGCGCAGGGTATGATTGCCGGGTTTTACCCAAAATACTTCCGCTTTGGATGTTCCTTTACCTGCTTTAATCACCCCTGCGTCGGAAGGTAAAATTTCCCAAACATAATCGACGCCGGAGAACAACGGCGCTTGATACACCCCTTCACTGCCTTCACACAAATCAGTTGGGCCATTAAAATTGAACGCCGGAATTTCTTTTACGTCAAACCGCGCGGTATCCGAAATACAACCTAAAGCATCGGCAGTAATTTGGGCGGCTGCAATCCAGCGCGGCGTACCGGTCGCAAAACTTACATTCACCGAACCTCCCTGATCGTTCACCGGAACGGCGTTGCTGTTTTTAATGGTCCACCGAATATTATTCAACGGCGAATAACCCAGGGCTTTGTACGTGAGCGGTGTGCCTGGGCAAAATTCTGCCGGACCGGAAATACCCGTCGGTTTGGGCGGTTTAGGGGCTACCTGGATCTTCCATTCGGCACTGTCCGCACAAGTATTGAAAAGCCCGGCACCTACCGGCACTGCAATCAGGCGATAAGCGCCTGGTCCGGCCGCAAACAACATCGTAGCATTGACACTGGCACTTGGAATATCGAATTTGCTGCCATCCGGTTGAAACAACACCCAATTGCAAATGACCGGCAAACCACCAGAAATCACCTGATTGGCCTTAAAAGTACCCGTCAAACCATCGCATACCTCCAACGGACCATTGATTCCAAACGGCGGCAACACATTTACCCAAATGGTATCGCTACCCGAACATCCCAGATAACAGTTTTCGTACTGCACCGCTACCCAACTGGCAGGATTTGCATCAGCACTCCAGTTTATTTTTACTTTGCCCGTACCCTGCCCTTCCAGCAACGCACCATTGGCCGAGGCCGTCCAGGTAAAATACGTACCCGCACCGTAAGCCTCTATTTCATACACCCCGTCACTGCCTGGACAAACCCGTGTATCGCCTTCTATTTCAGCCACATCGGATATAATTGGAATGCGGATAAAGGCCGGTTGAGGGCAACTTGCACCCGCACAAGCTTGTACCGTCAAGCCTATTTGCCCAAAAGCCCCGCCGTTCCACAGTACGGTTACATGATCATCAGCCGTTGTGCCGCCTTCTTTGATACTGCCGTTGGCCGAAACCGTCCAGTTGAACATACCACAATTCGCGTCCGTGGTGTAGGTTACTTCCGTGCCCGGGCAAATGGTGCTTACACAATCCAGCAGCGGCGTACCACTGTCTATTACTTCCACCAACAGCTCCGTGGTATCCGAACAAAGGCACAAACTCCGGGCAATCAACAACACTTTGAAGGTGCCCGCGGCATTAAAGGTGTGGGAAGGATCTTTTTCGTTCGAATCTGACAAATCATCGCCAAACTTCCATTCATAAATATCGGCAAACAAACTCTGGTTTTTAAACCAAACGGTTTGTCCTTTGCATACACTTAAAGTACCATTGGCTGCAACCGGCGGATCGGTGCTAAATTTTGCTTCCGGCGTTTCAATAATACTGATACACCTGCTCACCAGGGCATAACAATATACGTTGTTGGAACCCGAAACGGATAC
>CAIVGO010000802.1 GCA_903905445.1 uncultured Bacteroidota bacterium | reverse complement strand
GGTGCCAAGCAGTATCCAGGAACTGTCTGTTTTAGGATGAATGCCGTTAAGTACACAATTCAGCAAGTTTGTAGGTGTCCAATACTGAAAAGGGAGCAACTTTTCTGTCTTCTCACAAAGGAAACGCATGCTGCGATCACTCGTGAAGTCGAGCCCCGTCAAATCGAGCTCCACCAAAGTGGCATTGGCCGGGAGGATGCAGGATTTGGGTTGGTTCAAATTTCCAATAAAACTGGTGTCTACCCGGTAGTTATTCAGGTTATAATGCAGGCCGGTAAAAAAGGTGGGGAATTCCTCAAAAGGTGTTTTAGGGTTTAAAAACAATTGATTCAGCCCTTTCACCGTACCAGCCCAGAGGGTGTCATTTTCCACATAAACGGCGCTCACATCGTTGTCGGTCAGCCCGGAATGGGTATCATAATGTACAACGGTATTTTGAGGATCAATGCCATACACACCGGTATTGGTCGCTAACCAAACTTTGCCATCGGGACCGGGTTCTTGAAACAAAGACTGAATGCTCTCAATTGGATAAGGCAAGTGGTCGTTCATTTTTTTGACGTGGGTAATGCGCCCTTTGGCAACACATACTTTAAGTAGCCCGTTTTCGGGGGTAACTGCCCAGATATGGCCATTTTGCGCATTAGCGAGCGCCACAATTCTACTTTTTAGGATTGGAAAATGCTCTCCGGCAATGCTTTTAAATAAATCGGCATTCGAAGAGAGCCCATCAATGCCCCCCGCCCATACATAACCCTCGCGATCGTCGCACATAGCCGTAAACCGGCGTTTTTCGACCTCCGTGTATTTGAAATTATCGGTAGCAACCGCGCCGACACTTTTTGATGCACCCAGCCATAGTTTTTTTTGTTGAAGCAGCATGATTTTAGGATTCCCGTAAGTGCGTACACGTCGTTCTGTGGTTGCCGTTTTATAGATCAACGCTTCATCTGTTGCAATCCAGGTTTCGCCCTTTTCGCCAATGATTATTTTGCGTACCCTATTGTAGCCATCCAGGGAGCCAAAGTCGGTGGTGACCACTTTCGGGTACCGGATGGTGTAAATTTTGCCCTGATCATCGCCTGCGACCAACGCATGGCCTTGTCGGCCCTCTACTGCCGTTATATTGTTGGAAGCCAGGTTGTTTTGCGTGGTGTATTGGAGCGAATAGTTTTTGGGCAGGGCCATTAAGCCATTGTCGAAGGTGCAAAACCAATGGGTGCCCTGTCGATCTTCATACATTTGATTGACTTTATACCCTTTAAGGTAGGATACGGGGTTATCTAGTGTTAATTGATCGTTTTCAAAGCAAATGGCACCAAAAACCGACGAACAAACCCAAAAACGCCCGGATCTGTCTAAATAAGTCCTGCCTGATTTTCCATCAATTTGCTGGATCAAATTAAAATGTGCACGATCGAAGGAAACCAACAGGAGCTTTCCATTCACCGAATACAACATCCGCCGGCCTTTTGTACTTACATTGACAAATTCATGGTTGGGTTCATGGTTCCAGAAGCGTTGAAGGCTATCCACCATTTTCCAACCACTTTCGGTTTTCAATTGCATCCTTCCTAAGCAATAGGCATAAAGTGAGTCGCCCACCAAACCTGCTTTTACCACTGAAATAACCATATCGTAAAAGGTGATCTGATTGTCTTTGATGCGGTACAACTCGCCCGACAAGGCAGCCAGCCAAATACTGCCATCAACATCTTCTGAAATATCGAAAGAGCCCGTTTTAAAACTGATTTGATCCAACATCGGATCTTCTTTCGCAGTATGGAACTTGCCGTCCTTATAATAACAGGGTTTGTGTCGAAAACAGCAAATCCACATCCGGTGTTGCTTATCCTCATAAATCATCAACACCTCCGGATCGGGCAAACCATCTTTTGTAGTATAGGTATGAAAACGATTGCCATCATAACATACCAATCCTTTGTCTGTGCCAAACCAAAGCAACCCATTGTGATCCTGGGTGCAGCAATAAATCAGGTTGCTGGGCAAACCATCCTTCACGCCATATTGAAAATAAACGGGCATCTGAGCAGATGCCAATACGGACGAAAGAAAGCATAGAGCAAGGATAAAATGGCGCATAGGTTAGCAAATTCCTGCGAAAAGTACTAAAAATTAAGTTGAAAACGCGTGTCCGTACACATAAATCATTAAAATTTGTAACCAGTGATAAAATTAATTGTACCTACACTACATGTAAATGCACGGTTATCAGATCAAACTACACACTTACAAGCTGGTACTTGTGCGGTGGGCTAAAGTATGCTTTTCTTTGTGTCACCCAAGTAGGCATTCCTGTATACGCCAAAAAAGCATTGATTACCTAATCTAAAACGCGCTTCTTTCTTTCCCCCAGTATAAGCACCATCTTCCTGCACTCTAGCCGCTTGTCAAGATCCCCTTGATAGCGGCTATTGTGTTTTTTATACCCTTGCTTTGCTGCTCCCTTTGCCACTTCTTTTAGCCGCTCAATGAAGGTCATTTACTTCCCAAACCCTTGTCATTGGTAAGCGGGCTCAAAAACGTGCTTTTTTACATCCAAAAAGCCGTGCGCATGAAAAATAGCGTGAAAAAAATACTTATTATCGAGGATGAAGCATCGGAACGCAACAACCTATTGGACATTCTAACCCTCAATGGGTATGATGCCTATGCCGTGGAACAAGGACGCGAGGGCATTACCCTGGCTTTGCAATTGATCCCGGATTTGATCTTGTGTGATGTGCAATTGCCTGAATTAAATGGATATGAGGTATTGCAATGCTTGGGAAAAAACCCGCTTACGGCCGATATCCCGTTTATCTATTTGAGCGCTTTTGCCGAAAAAGAAGATTACCGAAAAGGGATGGCACTGGGCGCCGATGACTACATCGTAAAGCCCTTTGACATGGCCATTCTGTTGCAAACCATCGAATATCGCCTCCGTAAAAGCGAACGAATGCGCACTGCGGTTTTGCCTAAAACAGGCACTTTTGATCGTTTTTTGAGCGAGGCTAAAGCACAAGAAGCATTGTTGCAATTGTCTGATAATCGTGAAGTTCGACATTATAAAAAACGTGATGTTGTTTTTAAGGAAAAGGACTACCCCCACAACCTGTTTTACATTCAATCGGGGGAAGTTAAATTGTATAAAACCAATACAGAAGGGCGAGAATTGATTTTACGCATTGCTGGACCAGGCCAATTTTTAGGATATTTGGCCTTGTTGCAGGAAAGTCCTTATTCTGAAAATGCTGCTGCGCTCGAACCTGCTTCCCTGCGCGTAATTCCCAAGGAAGATTTTTATGCATTATTGTATAGCAATCCTAATGTGACGTCCAATTTTTTGAAGTTATTGGCCAATCATATTCACGAACAAGAACAGCAATTGCTAGAATTGGCGTATCATTCCGTGCGCAAACGCGTGGCACAAACCATTGTATGGCTGCATGATCAGGGCAAAGGCCATGTGCATCTGCTGCGCGACGACTTGGCATCAATGGTTGGTACCGCCAAAGAAACCCTCATTCGGGTGCTCGCCGAACTCAAAAGTGAAGGCCTGATTGTAGTGGAAGAAGGCAATATTAGGGTGCTAAAAATGGATAAATTGCGGCGTATTCCGAATTAATAAAAATGATAAAAACGAACAAAGGCCTAAGTGCGGTAGAAGCGGCCGATTTACTGCGTCAATTCGGTCCGAATGCATTGACAGATACTTCCCGCAACCGTTTTTGGTTGCGGGTTTGGGATATCGTGCGCGAACCCATGTTCGTCTTACTCGCGGTTGCTTGTGTGCTTTATTTTGTACTCGGCGATTGGTTGGAGGCCATTGTAATGCTGGTTTCTATCCTGTTTGTTACCGGTATCGAACTATACCAGGAAAACAAAAGTGAAAAGGCAATTAATGCCCTCCGCGTGTACACAGAAGCGAAAGTAAAGGTGTTGCGCGATGGGAAATGGCTGGATTTACCAACGGATTCCATCGTTCCCGGTGACCTGATCGCATTAGAAGAAGGCGACCTGGTGCCCGCAGATGGCCGCTTGGTGGATGCCCACGATGTTTCAATCGATGAATCGGCGCGTACCGGTGAAAGTTTACCCGTGGAAAAAACCATGGAAGGCGATGTGCATTTGTTTCAAGGCACGATGATGGTAGGCGGTAGTGGACAACTGCTGGTGGAAGCCACCGGTAATCGTACCGAACTCGCTAAGTTAGGAAAATCCATCGACCAAATTGACCCTGCTCCGACCCCGTTACAAATACAAATCAGGCGTTTCGTAAAACAAATGGGGTGGATAGGCGGTGGCGCTTTTGTGCTAGTGTTTGCCCTGAATTATTGGATGGAACCCAGTTTTTTGAGCGCCCTGTTGTTTTCGCTCACCCTCGCGATGTCTATTTTGCCCCAGGAAATTCCGGTGGCCTTTTCCAGTTTTATGGGCCTGGGGGCTTTCCGCATGATCAAAGAACAGATTCTGGCAAAACAGCCCAAAACGGTAGAAAGCCTGGGCTCAGCTACTGTAATTTGTTTGGATAAAACGGGAACAATTACCGAAAACCAAATGTCTGTTGCCGAAATAGTTGATTTTTCGGGCAAAAATCGGGTATTGGAATGGGCGCTTTGGGCCAGCGAGCCAACCCCGTTCGACCCGATGGAAAAGGCCATTTTAGATGCCGTTCAAGCGAAAATGGAAGGAATTCCACGGGCCAATTTCCAAATTATCAAGGAATATCCGCTTGCTGGTCGACCACCCATGATGACGCATGTATGGGAAAATG
>CAIVGO010000801.1 GCA_903905445.1 uncultured Bacteroidota bacterium | reverse complement strand
GTAACCCCTGCCGGCACCCCGATTTTATGGAGCGGCCCCAACTTGTCTTGTACCGATTGTTTAACTCCAACTGCAACCCCTACAGATACAGCCATTTACGTATTAACCACACCAAACAACACCTGTCCGTCCGAAAGTACCGTGACAGTGCCGGTGTGGCCAGTGCCTGTGGTTGATGTCATTGCGGATAGAACGATCTGTTTCGGCGATTCGGTGCTCCTCAATCTTGCTATTGCCGAAAACAATGTCTTGTACGTATGGACAAACGCAAGTGGTGCCCTGGTTTCCAGCCTGGCACAACCAACGGTAACACCGACCCAAACCGCCACGTACACCCTCAATGCGCAAGGCGTAAATATTTGCCCCATCACCCAATCCGTCACCGTCACCGTTGCCAATGCCGATATTGATGCAGGTTTGGACAAGGAAGTGTGTCGCAGTGTACCCGTCAACCTGAATGCAACCATCACAGGCACCCAAGGCGGTGTGATCAGTTGGTTCCCGGGCAATTTGAACGGCAATCCGGTCACTGTCACCCTTGCACAACCTACGCTGTTCGTGGCACAGTATCAATACGGACCTGCCAACAGTTGTACGGCGCTTGATTCTGTACAAATAGATATTTCCGCTCCGACCAATATCTTGAGTTTGACTAGTTCGCCGGAACCTGGAACGATTTGTTTGGGTGTGGCGGTAACCATCAAAGTAGTGACCAGTCCCAAAAATGTAAGTTACGTTTGGACAGAAAATGGCGTGGTACTGCCTGCTTTCACGACAGACTCTGTGAAAATTACGCCATCCAATGAAGGTGTGGTCGTGTTGGCCGTTACGGCTTCCAATACTGCCGGTTGTATCGATACAGCAAGTGTTGCCTACACCCTTGATCGTTGTTTTGAAATGCCCAACGCCTTTACGCCCAACGGCGATGCTGTGAACAGCACTTTTGGTCCGCTGTTTTTTGGAAGCACCACGACCCAGGTAGTCAGTTTCAAAATTTTCAACCGTTGGGGACAAAAAGTATTTGAATCCAGCGAAGGGAAAACGACTTGGGACGGCAAAGTGGATGATAAAGAAGCGCCCAGCGATGTATTTGCCTATCAAATTGTGGTGCGTTACGCCAATGGTATTGAAGAAGAACGAAAAGGACAGGTGACGCTGGTCCGGTAAATTTTCCGCACAGAACGAATTAGATTAATTTTGTAAAATATACCAATCGCCCGGTTGCCTTCGTTTAGGTGCCGGGTGATTTTTTTAACCATGAACACAACTAACATGTATCGAATTTTGTTGCTTTTGAGCCTGATTATGGCTCCTTTTTGCGCATTTGCCGCAGGTAATAACCCGAATGAATCAAAAGTGGTAACGGGCTCTGTTTTGCTCGACCAAAAAACGCCGCTGGATGCCAAGGTTTTGTTGGCTGCTTTGAAAACCGACTGGAAAATCCGGACAGACTCTGCCAACACGGGCGAAAAGACCATTGTGTTTTCCGCGCCAGGTGCTACCATTATGATTGCCTACCTCGACTATCCGGTTGCGCCTGCCGAAATCAAAGCGGCGGCACAAATTTCCTGGTTGTGGACCAAAGCGGCGGCCGAGGCAAGTCGGCATCAGGCACAGGCCGTCATTTCGGTGATTGCATCGAATGGTAAAATGCTGGAGGCCTATAAGTTATTTACGAAAGTAGCCGCTTGTGTGTTGGAGCAACGCAGTGCTTCGGGCGTTTATATGAACAACCAATATTTGTTGGTTCCCAAAGGATTTTACACTGCGGCTGCCCACAATTTGTTGAGCAACCAAACCTTGCCGGTGTATTGCTGGGTATATTTCGGGATTCAACAGGAAAAAGGCAAATCCGGAGGGTACACCTATGGTTTGCATGAATTTGGGGCAAAAGAAATGGAAATTGCCAATTCTACCCACCAATTACAAGACGTTCAGGCTGCTTTGTATGACGCTGCTTTGTATGTAATTCAAAACAACGCGATTATTACCAACGGACAAAGCATTCCGGTACAAGGGGAGCAAAAAATAACGGTCCGGCTTTCCAAAGCAGTTTACCTGGAAGGAGACACCTGGAAATTAGAATTTTAGCACCCTACTGGACATTATTATTTCGCGCAGATGTTACGCAGAAAAGGCAGATGTTACGCAGAAAAATCTGCGAAACATCTGCGAAAATGCATCTGTGTTGCATCTGCGCGAAAAATGTCACGTAGTGTGGAATTTTAGTCCTTTTCAGACAAGGTTGCAGTAGCGCATAAAATCAGGTTGCCCTGGGTATCGATGGTCCAGGCTTCCGGAAAAACGGTTTTAAAAACCCGTTCAAAATACCGATCTGCTGCAACCTTGTCTTTATGTTCTCCATATAAACGGTTGAACAGCAACAAACCACCGGGATTTAAACAGCGTAAACAAGCCTCCAAAAACTCCGGAGTTTCAAATTGTGGTGGCGTCAAATCGTCCTCAAAAATATCCACAATGATCATGTCAAATTCGGAGCCGCAGATGTCCATAAAATCTCCGGCATCGGCCGTAATGATATTTACGGCGCTTTTTAAACGGGAAAAGGTGTATTTCATGGCCAATTCAGCCACTTTCTCATCCCATTCCACGGCCGTATAATAGGCATTTACACCAAATTTCCGCTCCAGCATAAAGGGCACACTACCCAGCCCGAGGCCAAGTACCAGCACTTCTTCCACCGCCCGGTCGCGTATTTTTAATACTTCAAAGGCGGTGGAAAAATTGCGGTACAAATCATCCCAGGAATAAATGGCATTCCCACTCAACAATTGCATGCGTCCCCGATTGAGCAAAACGGCCAACTCCGGATTTTGCTCCGATTCAGTCATCTCCAGCACAATAGGGCTAATATGGGAGTACCATTTCTTCCACCAAGGAATATGCATTTTTAGTTCTTTTTCTTCTTAAACGGATCCCAACTTTCCAATTTTTTCTTGGCTTCGTCCACTGTTTTGGTGCCTTTGTCGCCCAAAACCTCGCCCGCCTTTTTCTCCACCTGGGTGCCCACTTCTTTTCCAACCTTATCCCCTACTTCATTACCCAATACCTTGCCAACCTGGTCCTTTGTTTCCTGAATGGCTTTGTCTTTCGCCTTTTCCAATTCGCGGTTGGCCACATTGCGCAAACTATCGGCTACTTTATCGGCAGCCTGTTTGGCCTTCTCTTTGGCTTTGTCTAACTCCCGGTTGGCCAGGTTGCCAATTGAATCCTTGGCCTGATTTAAAGTTGCCTGTGCCACATCGCCTGTTTCCTCTTTGAGGGTAGACTGGCCATCGCTGCCCAATACCTTCATGGCTACTTTAGGGTTGAACAACGACCCGGAAAGGTCAAAACGCACATTGATAAATTCACCTTGCGCAATATTTACCCCGTATTTACCGGCTTCTTTCGATAAAAAGTTCAAACCGGCATTGCCCGCAGTACCCAGTATTTTACGCGGTGCTTTGGTGACAATCTGATAGTTCATATCCCCGCTGCTGATGCCCGATGATCCACCAACCTGCATGGCCACATCCTTCATTTTGATGTTAAACGGCTTTACGGTCACTTTGCCATCTTTCACTTCAAACCAGTTTTTGGTATTGGCCAGTTCGAGGCGTTTCAAGTATGGTATATCCAACTTGGATCCAATTTCGTCGAGGGGTTTAAAATTCATCACCACCGCATTCACGGTTTCCAAAAATCCGGCCGCCGAAAGGGTCTGAAAATCGGGCATCATATCTTTACCCAACAAACCACTCATCGACAAGGTGGTATTAAACACCCCATCAATCAGTTGTGCCACAGGGGCGAGGGCTTTAATGGTGGCAAAGTTTTTATATGCATCCCGGAAACCCATTTTTTGCAGGGCCAAGTCTACATTATACGACGGTTTGCTGATGTCTTTGGTGTTGTATTCGCCATTCAGCGCCACTTGTCCGCCCAAAATATTGGCCGTACAATCTTTAATTTTAGCCACATTGTCTTTTACAACCACGGCGCCATCCAGGTTTTCCAGGACGATGGTCGTGTAGTTCAATTTGGCAAAACTTGCATTGAGCGTCATGTTCATATGATCCGGCACCGGAATAACTGCGGCAGGCGCTGGTGGCGCTGCAGGAGCAGCAGCCGAGGTCGCAGCAGCAGGCGCGGTGGTCATAAACGGATTCAAATCAAAATAGTTAGAACGCAAATTTACCACACCTTCAACTGTTTGATTATCAAACAAATAATTCCAGGCGTTCAAAATTTGTCCGTCTCCGCTCAAATCACTGGCTCCCAATTTTAATCCAAACTCGGAAACGTCCATTTTATTCGGTTTGAAATGTCCTTTCATAAACATTCCAGACAAATCATATACATCGTATTTTAATTTACTGATTTTCCCATCTACCGTAAAGTCCCAGCGGTCAAACACCTTTTCGGTCGGTGCAGGTACGTCGTTTGGTACCACAGTAGTCGCGGCAGCCGTTCCTTCGGTGGCAGCGGGCGTTTCCATCCACTCATTGGCATCAAAATAAATCGAACTGAATACCAGGTTGCCCGTCATGGTTTTGTTGGTAGAAAAATACGCCAGGACGTTATCAATCGAGCCATTTGCCTTAATATCACTGCGGCCCAATTTGGCATCAAAGTTTTCAATATCTACTTTTTGCGGGGTCAAATGCGTCTTAAGGGCATTAATGGTTACCGCGGGTGTGCCGGCTGCGCGGTAATTGATTTGCTGCATCGCAAAATCGCCAGCCATATTTACCTGCTCATATTGTTGTTTTTCAACCTGACTCATGGCGGCTTTTAAGGTCATATTGGCCTTGATAATGCCCGAAAGTTCTTGCACACCTTCCATGGGGAAAGCCTTCGACAGTTCACCCAGGTTGAGGGTGCCGTCCAGTTTCATGTTGACATTCGGATCGGATTCGGGTGTTTTTAAATAGAAAAAGCCTTCCAGCGGGTTAGAACCAACCACCAAACTGAATTTAGGCACGTCTATTTTCATATCGTTCAGGCGACTCGATGGGCTATTAATTGAAGCATCCACATTGATGTTGCGCACCCCGAGCGGCAGATCCGGATATTTGAAATCGGCATTGCCCACTTTAAAATCGAGTTTAAAGGCCGGATAGGTGGTTTCGTTATACGTACCTTTTACAAAACCGGCAAATTGTACCGTTCCATTGGCTTGCACCCCATCAAAATCCTTCGTGTAGGCACCTGGAATAATCGACAACAAACTTTTAAACGTGTTGGAGGGGGTACCGAAACTCATATCCATCACAATATCTTCCTTGGGCATTTCTACCCAGCCATTCAACATGACCTGTAAGGCATTGACTTTTAAGTCATTGTCTTTAAACTCGAAGCGCATTTTGTCCATATC
>CAIVGO010000800.1 GCA_903905445.1 uncultured Bacteroidota bacterium | reverse complement strand
TTTTCCTATTACCTGTTTTACCATGCATTTCGAGCCAAAAGACGTTTACCGGAAGTTAGAGTTTGACAAAGTCATTGATTTGCTTGAAAAAGAAGCACATACGGTCATGGCGGCCGAAGAACTTCGGAACCTGGGGCCATCTATCCGTTTTGATGAAATTGACCTGCAGTTGCGGGAAGTGCGCGAATACAAAATGGCACTTGAAAAAAATGACCGTTTCCCTTTAGAGACTTTTTACGATGTGCGTCCTGATTTGCGCATGCTCGAAATTGAAGGCTATACGCTTCAAATGGAGTCTTTTCAACAGATTCTGCGCATTTTGATGATGATGCGCGATATTTTTAAATATTTCGGATCGGGACCAAAAAAGGATATTTATCCCAAATTGTACGATATTATACGGCCACTCAGTTTTGACGACGGATTGATCAAGGCGATTATGGCGGTGTTTGATGAAAAAGGAGACATTCGCCCGGACGCATCGCCTGAATTGATGCGTATTCGACGTGAAATGCAGCAAAAAGTGCGTGAACTCGACGGCCGCTTCCGCCAAATCATTCAGGAATACCGCGCCAAAGGTTGGCTTTCTGATACACCGGAGAGCTTCCGAAATGGCCGCCGCGTTTTGTCGGTACCAGCCGAACACAAACGCAAAATCAAGGGGATCATCCACGATGAATCGGATACCGGTCGTACGGTATTTATTGAACCTGAACCGGTTGTGGAAATTAACAATGACCTGTTCGATCTGGAACACGAAGAAAAGCGGGAAATTTTTAAAATCTTGCGCGATCTGAGCGATCAAATTCGCCCGTATGGCAGCATGATTGGCGCGTACTTACAGGCGCTCATACGCTATGACGTAATTTATGCAAAATCGAGGGTAGCCATTGCCATGCGCGCCAATATGCCGGTGTTGAAGGAAAAACCGTTTATCGGTATTCGCAAGGGCTATCATCCGCTTTTGTACCTGAAAAATAAGGCGAGCAACCGCAAAACGGTGCATTTTGACTTGAAATTGAACTCCGAAAACCACATGCTGATCCTGTCTGGCCCCAATGCCGGCGGTAAATCAGTGGCCATGAAATCGGTCGGTTTGATGCAATTGATGGTGCAAAGTGGCTTGTTGGTGCCAATGCATGAATTGAGTGAAATGGGCGTTTTCCGGCAGATTTTTGCCGATATCGGTGACCAGCAAAGCCTGGATGATGATTTGAGTACCTATTCGTCGCGTTTGCAAAATGCGCGCGCGTTTATCGAGAAAGCAACGCCACAAACCTTGGTGCTCATCGACGAGTTTGGGAGTGGAACAGACCCTAAGCCCGGTGGCTCCATTGCCGAAGCGATTTTGCGTCAATTGCACCGAAAAGGTGTTTTTGCGGTGATTACCACCCACTATTCCAACTTGAAGGTGTTTGCTTTCCGCAATCCGGGCATCCTCAATGGCAATATGCACTTTGATAAAGACACGCTTTCGCCTACCTATGAACTAAAAGTGGGTCGACCTGGCAGCAGTTATGCCTTTGAAATCGCCGCGAAAAGTGGTTTGCCTAAAGAAATTATCGACTATGCGCGCAACCGCACCGGGAGCGAAACTGCGGTGGATGATATTTTGGTGGAATTGCAACGCGAAAAACAGGAATTGGAAGAGCGCTTGCGTTCGGTGCTGGATAAAGAGCAAGGGCTGGAGCGTTTAATTAAGACCTACGATAGTTTGCATCAAGACCTGGAGGTAAAACGCAAGCGCCTCAAACTGGATCAAAAAGAACACGAATTGCGCCAAAGCGCCAATGTTGCACGCGAGGTAGATAAAATTGTGCGCCAACTCAAAGAGGAGAAAAACCTGGAAAAAGCCCAACTATTCAGTACACAACTACGCGAAGAACGAGCCGAAAAAGCCAAGGCGGTAGATGAAATCAATGCAGAAGTGGTGCGCCTGGAAGAGCAAAATACGCCTTCCGCGTCAAGTCGTCCGCTTGCGGTGGGCGATTTCGTGCGCCTGCGCGCAGGAGGTGCAACGGGAAAGATTGAGAGTATGAAAGGCCAGAAAGCAGTAGTGCAATTGGGCGAACTCAAGGTGACGGTGGCATTGCGCGAATTATTGCCCGCGGCTGAACCGATTAAGCAAACCTCTAACATTACAGCAACTGACCTGCAACATGCTGCGGCATTCGAATCAAAGATCGATTTGCGGGGCATGAGCAAGGAAGAAGCGTATAAGGTGCTCGAAAAATTTGTAGACAATGCCTTATTATCCAATGCTGCCGTATTGCGGATTCTGCATGGAAAAGGCAATGGCATTTTGCGCAATTTCGTAAAACAGAAACTGCGTGAATACGGGGGAAGTGTATCGCGGGTGTATCATCCGGAGCCGGATGCAGGTGGCGATGGCGTAACCATTGTTGAGTTGGCTTAACCTAAGTACAGCCAACTCAACAACCATTTTTTATTCTACGGATAAAAACGCAAAAGAAGCCCGTTCCGGGAAGGTTGCAGCGCCTTCTTCCCCTTCTGCGGCGATATAGTAGTGTTTGCACAAACTAGCGTCAATCACCGTTGTGTAAATCCCGTCTTTGGCGGTAGCGTCGCCGTTGGTACCATCGTCCCACATGGCAGTGCGGCTAAACGCAAAACCTTTTGCTTTCCGATACATCAACCAACCTGCTTTTGCGGTACTCAGGCGTGCCGTAACTTTTACTTTTTCGCCTTCTTTGGTGTGCTTGGCCTCGGCAATGGTTGGTTGTACTTTATTTAGCAAAGGATGTTTGGCTAAATATTGTGCCCGTTTTTCCATCAATTGCTTGATG
>CAIVGO010000799.1 GCA_903905445.1 uncultured Bacteroidota bacterium | reverse complement strand
AAAAGGCGGCTTTTCGCTGCGGCGGCTTTTGGTGACTTCTCAGTTTACCATTTCGCAAATATTGCTCATCATTACGGCCGTCATTACGACACAAATGCATTATGCCCGCAATGTGGACTGGGGCTTTCGGCCAGACACGGCGGTCGTGTTGCCTATTCCGGTGCAGGATGTGGCTAAAATGTCGACCCTGCAACAACAACTGACCAACACAGCCGGGGTAAAACAAGTGACTTTGTGTTACCAGCCCCCCGCATCCAATTTAAACAACCAAACAGGCTGCCGCTACGACACCCGCCCGGAAAGCGAAAAATGGCTGCTCAATACCAAACCTGCCGATGAACATTATATCTCAACATTCGGCTTAACACTCGTTGCCGGACGCAATTTTCACGCCAGCGATACTGTCCGTGAATACGTTGTAAATGAAACTTTTGTAAAAAAACTAAACCTCAGCTCCCCCGAAGAGGTCTTGATGAAAAAAATCAGCATCGATGGCAAATCAGCGCCTATTGTCGGTGTCGTAAAAGATTACCACAATTGGGGACTCACAGAGCAGGTTTCTGCAATTGCGTTTTACCCGAGTGTAAAAGAATATTCCAACTGCGGCATCACCTTGGCCGCAGGCAACCAACCCGCTGTTTTAGCCCAAATCAAACAAATTTGGGAAAGTACTTACCCCGATCATGCTTTTGATCAGTATTTTTTGGATGATAAAGTGGCTGATTTTATGCGCATTGAAACAAACTTACTCCAACTCATTGGCGCATTTTCGGGCATTGCCATCTTCATTGGATGCCTGGGACTGTATGGTTTATCCGCTTTTATGATCGAACGCAAACGCAAAGAAGTAGGAATCCGCAAAACGCTGGGCTCCACGGTGGCAGGCATTGTCTGGATTTTTAGTAAAGAATACCTGCGCTTGATGCTGCTTGCCTTTGTTATATCCGCGCCACTGGCTTGGTGGTTGAGTAATTTCTGGTTGCAACGCTTTGTTTACCATATTACACCAGGCATCGAACTCTTTGGATTGGCCTTGTTCATCAGTTTTGTGGTGGCGGCGCTGACCGTTGGGATACAAAGTGTGCGTGCAGCGTTGGCAAATCCGGTGCATAGCTTGCGAAACCCGTAGGGCCCGGTCGCGACCTGGCCCTACATGGTCGCGACCTGGCCCTACATGATCGCGACCTGGCCCTGCACCCACCTTACGGCCAGGTCGCGACCTGGCCCTACGCCACAATTTCTTTCAAATCAAAAATCATTTCCGCTCCGTCCACTTCCATGCGCAGGCGGCCATCCGCACGTACACCACGCACGATACCCGTAAACACCCAATCGTCGGCTTTACGCAAATAGGTCGCTGGAACACCCAGCCGATACAGGCAAGCGGTATAGGCTTCGGCTAAAATTGCCCGGTGCCCCGACTTCAATTGCAGGTACCGTTGCTCCAAATGGGCAAACAAAGCATGTTCTATTGCATCGATATCCATTTCCCGGCCCGTTTCGAGGGACAGCGAAGTGGCTTTCGGCAAATCGGCGTCAAATGCGCGCTGATTTATATTCAGACCGATTCCCACGACCGAACTTTGCAAGGTTTTTCCGAAAATACTGTTTTGAATCAAAATTCCAGCGCATTTGCGGTCGCCAAAATAAAGGTCATTGGGCCACTTGAGGGTACAGGGTGCTGTTGCCCCCAACGTTGCGCAAGTATCGTGCAAGGCAAGCGAAACTGCCATATTCAAGTCAAATTGCGCCGTGGCTTCCATCCAATGGGGGTACAAAATGACGCTCAGGGTCAGGTTCAATCCTGCCGCAGCAGACCATTTACTGCCAAACTGGCCGCGTCCGGCTGACTGGCTGTCAGCCCGAACCACTGTTCCCTCGGGTGGCTTGCTTTTTGTGTAGGGTCCTGTGGTATCTTTTTGAATATCCGCAATTAATTCCGCCGCAAAATCGTTCGTGGAAGATAATTCGTTAAATCGATAATAAACTTTTCCTATAAAGCGTGTGTTTGGCATCTGTAGTTTGCAAGGAACGGTGAAGGTGCTTACCTTTGGGGAATCTTACAGACATCAAAAGTCTAACATTTCCCGCATTTTAGTTTAACAAATCTTTTCACAGTATCTATACGGTGTAAAGAGTAACATTTTTGATTTGAATTTGACAACATCCCGGCGGATAAATACCCGCACCCAGACGTCCGAGCAGCTAAATCAGCTCATTGTGGAAGGTATCCAGGACAAAAAAGGTAAAAACATCGTACAACTCGATCTCCGGAATCTCGGCGACGCTCCTACAGACTTCTTTATAATCTGTGAAGGAGATTCCAACACACACGTCAAAGCAATTTCTGACAGCATCTATAAAAAGGTAAAGGAAAGCCTTGAAACCATGCCAACGCACATGGAAGGTTCGACCAATGCCAAATGGATCCTTATGGACTACTTTAATACGGTAGTGCATGTGTTCTATCCAGAAACACGCGAATTTTATGAAATCGAACAACTTTGGAGTGACGCCAAAGTGACCGAGTTCGGCGAAGTTTAATTGCGTTTGGTCGTTTTCACAGAACCGGAAAAGCACTTGTTGTGTTTATCCCCCTGTGTGCTTGCACCAACAACAGCTTATACAAATCAAGTTAACCATGGAAAATAGTTCAAAGAAAAATAAGCGGGATAAAAATAGTGAGGAACCCCGCCCACAACGCGACGACAATGGCTCCGGCGACGGCATGCCAAAGTTTAGCTTTATGTGGATTTACATCCTCGTCGGATTGGCACTGCTCGGTATTCAAATGTCGCGCTACATGGGCGCAACTAAAAAAGCCGAATGGAACGACATCGAACGCTGGGCACGCAAAGGCCACATCGAACAATTGGTGGTGGTGAGCGACCGGGAAGCGCATATTTTTATTAAAAAAGACTCGCTGGGCTTCGGCGAACACAAGGATTTTAACCCCAACGAAAAGAAATTTGGCACCGAACGCTTTCACTACACCATGAACATCGGTAAACCCGAGTTGCTGGAAGCCAAAGTAGCCAAACTCAACGAAGCGCTCACCAAGGAGAAAAAGGCAATCATTACAACAGAATACGATCCATCCAACAACTGGGTGTCTACTGTTTTGCCGTATTTGTTGCCTTTCTTGCTGCTTTTGGGGCTTTGGGTGCTCATTATCCGACGCATGGGCGGCGGCGCTGGCGGCCCTGGCGCACAGATTTTCAACATTGGAAAATCAAAAGCCACGCTCTTCGATAACAATACCAAGGTGAATATCACCTTTGCCGATGTGGCTGGTTTGGATGAAGCGAAAGAAGAAGTCATGGAGGTGGTCGATTTCCTGAAAAATCCCAAGAAATATACTACCCTAGGCGGTAAAATACCCAAAGGGGTGCTCCTCGTAGGTCCACCCGGCACAGGTAAAACCCTGCTGGCCAAAGCAGTTGCCGGAGAAGCCAGCGTACCGTTTTTCTCTATTTCCGGTTCTGATTTTGTGGAAATGTTCGTGGGCGTGGGTGCATCCCGTGTACGTGACCTGTTCCGCCAGGCCCGTGAAAAAGCGCCTTGTATCATCTTTATCGACGAAATTGACGCCATTGGTCGTGCACGCGGTCGCGGTGCCGTACAAGGTGGCAACGACGAACGCGAAAACACCCTCAACCAATTATTGGTTGAAATGGATGGCTTCCCAACCGATAAAGGCGTTATTTTGATGGCAGCAACCAACCGCCCCGACATCCTCGACCAGGCTTTAATGCGCCCAGGCCGCTTCGACCGCCAAATTGGTATTGGTCGCCCCGACTTGAATGGCCGCGCCCAAATATTCGAGGTGCACATGAAAAATATCAAAACGGCACCGGAAGTAACCGCAATGGCCCTGTCAGAAATGACGCCCGGCTTTGTAGGCGCTGATATCGCCAATGTGTGCAATGAAGCTGCCCTGATCGCAGCACGCCGCAACAAAAAAGCGGTGGATATGGACGATTTCAACTACGCGCTGGATCGGGTAATTGGGGGCCTGGAAAAGAAGAACAAAATCATCAGCCCGGAAGAGAAAAAGATCATTGCTTACCACGAAGCAGGACACGCTATTTGCGGCTGGTTCCTCGAATTTGCCCACCCCTTGGTGAAAGTAACGATTGTTCCGCGCGGCCTTGCAGCACTCGGATATGCGCAATACCTGCCTAAAGAACAATATATTACACGTAAAGAAAAATTGATTGACGATATTTGTATGACCCTCGGTGGTCGTGCCGCAGAATCGGTGGTGTTTGATAAAATCAGCACCGGCGCACAAAGCGACCTCGACCATATCACCCGCTTGTCGTATGAAATGATTGTCAATTACGGCTTGAATGAAAAAGTAGGCAATGTTTCTTACTACTCTATGTTGAGTGAAAGTTACAACCGCCCATTTTCAGAACAAACTGCCTACATCATCGATCAGGAAGTGAAATTTATGATTGATGAGCAATATATCCGTGCTAAAGACCTCCTGCGCGACAAACGCAAGGAACTGGATGCACTTGCATCGGCTTTGCTGGAAAAAGAAGTGTTGCACCGCTCCGACCTGGAAGAACTCATCGGAAAGCGCCCATTTACAGATCCATTGCCCGGTGAAAGCGCCCAGGTCCCCGAAGTAGAGCCGCGTATGCCGGACGAAGAATAAACCGTGATTTTTATCCGCCAGCATGAAAAGATGCCATTTGTTCTTGTTATTGCTTTGCGGTTTGTGCTGCCGGTTTGTGCCCCTTGGTGCACAGACCGGCAGTGTTATTTCTATCCATGGCAAAGTACTGGACGCCAAAACCCGCGCACCCTTGCCTTACGCAAGTGTGCAGTTTAGCAACGATCCCAATGGCGCCCGCACCGATATTGATGGCAATTTCTTTTTGGAAACGCATAAAAGCGCTAAAACCCTGAAGATTTCCTACATCGGTTACAAAACCCAGGAAATTGAATTACAACAGGGCCTGAAACAAGAGATCCTGATCGAGTTGGTTGAAAATCAGGTAGATATAAAAGAAGTAACCATTCGTCCTGATAAATACCGCAGAAAAAACAACCCTGCCATCGACCTGATCGAAGAGGTATTTAAACACAAAGATCAAAACCGAAAGGAAGGCCTCGATTATTACCGCTATGATGCTTATGAAAAATTAGAGTTTAACATTAATGGCATCAACGATAAGTTTCGGCGGCGCTGGTATTTCAAGAAATTTCAATTTATTTTTGACCATGTTGACACCAACCGCGTCAATAATAAGGTCGCACTCCCCTTTTATTTGCGCGAACGCATCTTGCAGGTACGCTACCGCCGCGACCCAAAGGCTCGGAAAGAATTTTTAATGGGCGAAACCCAAACCGTGCTGGATGATGATTATGATGTAGACCAGGACGGCGTTTCGGCCTACCTAACCAATCTGTACCAGGATGTCGACATTTACGAAGGCACGATACCATTGCTTACGACCGAATTTATAGGTCCATTGTCGGGCGCTGCCACGGCGTTTTACCGCTTTTATATTGTAGATACCGTCGAATTGAATGGCGCTAAATACGCAGATGTGTTTTTTGCCCCTAAAAACAAAAGCGACCTGGCTTTTATGGGCAACTTATTGGTCGCCCTTGATTCTACTTATGCCGTGCGGCGGGTGGAAATGGGTATTTCGAGGGACATTAACCTCAATTGGGTGACCGATTTGCACATTGAGCAGGAATACGATTTTGCGGGTACGGGGACCAAACGGCGGCTCATGCTCGTAAAGGATGCCATTACCATGGATTTTAACATCTTTAAAAAGGCCGATGGGCGCAGTTTTTTGGCCAAAAAATCGGTTTCTTATAAAAATTATGCGCTGAATGAGCCTTTGCCGGATTCCTTGTTTCGCACCAAAACCATTTTGCAACGTGACACCGGGGATGTAAAGCATCGAAGCGACCAATTTTGGGTACAAAACCGCCATTTTGTACGCAATGCCCATGAAATCGCCATTGAGGACATGATCGACAGTATTCAACGGGTGCGGGCATTTCGCAATGCGGTGCAATTTATGACGGTGGTTGGCACCGGTTATAAGAAGTTTGGCTGGTTTGAACTGGGTCCCTTGTTAAGCACCTATAGTTTTAACGATGTAGAAGGGCATCGCTTGCGCTTGGGCGGGCGCACCAATGCCAAATTGTCGAAAAACATGCTCTTGGAAGGCTATATGGCTTATGGCACCCAGGATTTGAGTTGGAAAGGCTTGGGATCAATTACCTATGCTTTTGGTCAAAACAAGCCTCGCACGTTTCCCAACAACCAGTTGGTGCTGAGTTACCAGCGCGATTTGCGGGTGCCCGGATTGGATATCGCCAACTGGCAATCGGACAATTTCTTGCTCTCCTTTCAGCGGGGAGTGAACAATAAGATGGTGTTTTACAATACATTGCGTACCGAATACCTCCGCGAATTCCAAAATGGATTCAGTTATGCTTTGACGGCACAGCACCGCAATTTACCCGCAGCCGGCATTTTGCAATATCAATTGGAAGACCCCGATATGCCCGGTGCAAGAAATACAACACCGACCACCATGGAGGCGGGATTTGGCTTGCGTTTTGCGCCAAATGAGAAATTTTATCAGGGCCGGACCTATCGTTTGCCGATGTTGACCAAGTTTCCGGTATTTTCCCTTTCGTACCGCATGGGCATCAAGGGCATTGCAGGGAGTCAGTACAATTACCAACGCATCAGTGGCAAGGTACGCAAGACCTTTTTTGTGGCCCCATTTGGTCGCTCTGAATGGACCCTGGAAGCCACCCAACTATTTGGTGCGCTGCCTTACCCGTTGCTGGAAATACCACGGGCCAACCAATCTTACGCATTCGATTGGTACAGTTATAGTTTGATGAATTTTCTGGAGTTTGTGGGCGATCGTTCTGCGTCGTTAATTGTACATCATAACCTTAATGGATTTATTTTAAACAAAATACCCATTATAAAAAAACTACAATTACGTGAAGTCGCCAGTGTAAAAGTGTTATATGGTGGTTTGAGCAAGCGCAACCGGCCGTCGAGTGAAAACCAACTACTGCGCTTGCCCACCGATGCAGCGGGCAACCCTACGACCTTTACCCTTGGTCGCCTGCCCTATGCCGAATTCAGTGTGGGCGTGGCCAATATTTTTAAAATGTTGCGCATTGATTATGTGCAGCGCCTGACGTATTTGAACCAGCCGAATGTGAGTCGGTGGGGCGTTCGAATGTCGTTTCAGACGGGGTTTTAGGCGTGTATTTTCTATATCTTTGTTTTTAAAAGTGTGTTTGGGGGGCTGCATTTTCGGCCTGCATACACCCTATTTTCATAAAAAGCCATAAATCAGCAATCACTGCACATGGGAAAAAAGGTACCTGCTTTTCTGATCTTCGTTCTATGCGGAGCAATGCCACTCCTTTGTAGGGCCCAAAGTCCAGGAATTGAAAAACTGCTAAAAACACTGGAAACCACCCCCTCTGATACATTACGCATCAACAAATTGACGGATTTAGTGGGCGAGCTGATCAAAACAGATAATTACGACCTCGCCTTACCATATTCCAAAGAGGCATTGGACTTGTCTATAAAATTAAAATTCCCAATCGGTTATGGGCGCAGTTTGAATCAATTGGGCAATATTTATCAGGAACAAGGCAATTATACCCAAGCATTAAACTACTATCAACTTTTCTTGAAGGCCATGCAGGCGTCGGGTGATCAGGGCGGAATTTCAGCGGCTTACAATAATATCAGCCTAGTCATGAAGGCGCAGGGAAATTACGTACAAGCGCTGGATTACCTCGGACGAAGTCTTAAATTAGATGAAAAGTCCGGAAATCAATTGGGAGCGGCCCAAACCATGATCAACATTGCCAGCATTTACAATGCGCAAGGTGATTATGCAAAAGCCATCGAATACCACACTAAAAGCCTTGCTATTTTTGAAAAATCTGGTTCCCAGAAAGGCGTGAGTTCGGCCTTAAATAACATTGGCAATTTTTACCATAACCAGCATCAAACCACAAAAGCAATTGAGTTCCACACACGTAGTTTGGAAATAAGACGCGCAATTGGCGATAAAAAAGGCATTGGCAGTTCCCTGCATAACCTCGGAAACGCATATGAAAGTCAAAAAGAATATCCAAAAGCCATTGAATACCTTACGCAAAGCTTGAATATTCGTGAATCGATTGGCGACAAACAAGGAATTGCAAGTACACTTTCTGTGTTGGGGTCGGTATACAAAGCAATCGGCGCTTACCCAAAAGCCTTTGAATATGCCAGCAAAAGTCTCAAAATACGCGAAACCATCGGCGACAAAAGGGGCCTTGCTTCGTCGTTGAGTGCAATAAGTGCCATCTACCAGGCGCAAAACAACCCTGCTGAAGCGATTTCCTATGCCAAGCGTTCGATGAAAATCGCCCAGGAACTTGGCAATGTAAAATTGATTAAAACCGCGGCAGAACTCCAGCACGAATGCTACAAAGTGCTCAATCGACCGGATAGTGCCTTGATTTCCTATGAACTTTTTATTAAAATGCGGGATAGCCTGGATAGCGAAGAAAACCAGCGCGCAATTTTGCAACAGGAATTCAAGTATGAATATGCAAAAAAAGAATTGGCGATTCAAAAAGAGCTGGATCTAGCAGCACTTCGGTTTGAATTTGAAAAAAAACAGGCTGCGGTACGCACAGAGAAAGAAAAACAGGCCTTACGCTTTGAAGAACAACTCAAACGCGCTCAATTAGAGGCCGATTACAAAGAACGCCAACTCACGCTGGAAGCGGAGCAAAGCAAAAAAACAGAACTGGCCAAAGTGGAACAAGATAAAAAAGATGCGGTGGCCCAGGCAGAAATTCGGCGTAAAGAGTTACAGCGCAACGCCTTTATTGGAGGCTTCGCACTCATGCTCCTGTTGGCAATTGCTTTTTTTACACAACGCAACCGGATCAATAAAGAACAAAAACGCAGCGAAGAATTGTTGCTCAATATTTTACCCCAGGAAGTAGCCAATCAATTGAAATCGAATGGGAAAGCCGATGCAACGCTGATCGAAATGGTCACGGTCATGTTTACCGATTTTCAAGGTTTTACCCAGTTGTCGGAAGCCATGAGCCCGAATGAGTTGGTGCAAGATCTCAACGAGTGCTTTTCCGCATTCGACCATATTTGTGAACAATACGGCATCGAAAAGATCAAAACCATTGGTGATGCCTACATGGCGGCAGGCGGACTGCCCACGCCCAACCAAACCCACTCGATTGATGTAGTACGGGCCGCGCTTCAAATTCGTGATTTTATGCAAAACATGAAAGACCGAAAAATAAAAGAAGGTTTGCCGTTTTTCGAAATTCGAATTGGGATTCACACAGGACCTGTGGTAGCAGGCATCGTAGGCGTGAAAAAATTTCAATATGATATTTGGGGTGATACGGTCAATAGCGCGAATCGACTGGAAAGTGCTTGCGCAATTGGCAAGGTTAACATCAGCCAAACCACCTTTGAACGGGTAAAAGACCAATTCGAATGTACCCCACGTGGAAAGGTAGAAGTAAAAGGCAAAGGAGCATTAGAAATGTATTTTGTAGAAAACAGGGTCGTTTAACGGTAGTACCTGGTCAAATATGCTTGCTAGAAGGGTCCATTGACCGCGTTTCTAACACCATTTTTGCGTACGAAGCGCACCGCCGCTTAGAAAATTTCTTGCCCGATCGTTAAATAAAAAAAATTCTTTCTTTTTT
>CAIVGO010000798.1 GCA_903905445.1 uncultured Bacteroidota bacterium | reverse complement strand
GCGGCCAACTTCAAATTCAGGTCTTCCAAGGCGTCATTTTTCAGATCATGTAGAAATTTTTCTCCCATGAGTTCCAGGATTTTTTTCTCTGATTTACTCATTTTTTCCAGGTCAAGCGCTGAAACCGCTTTGCGTTTTTCCCCGTAATTTTTGCTGGCGAATTTGAAAAAGTGATAAAGCAGTTTGACGAAAACGCTGAATTCCGCAGGGTTAAAGACCAATGCATCGTCGCAATAACCATCCAGCAACTTGTATTTATGATTAAATTTCAAGTGTTGATAAGGAGGCCATTGAATAAAGGCGTCCATCAATCCTGAGATCGCTTCAAAAAAATAGGTGCCTTCATTCAGGATGGAACATTTGGAATAAAGTGCGTTGTGAAAATCCTCCAGCGCCAATTCGAATTTATCCCGGTTAGTGTAATCTTTCCTGAAGGGCAGGGGCTTTGTTTTACCCCATTTTCTTTTGTCAATTTTAAAAAAGTCAACGGATATTCCCATGGTGTATAATACTAATTACAAGTACAAACCGAATTAGAAACAGCAGTAGCCTGAATCGTTAATGGACCGCTATAGCCCGGCGGCGGACACACATTGATGTTGCTGTTTTGTCCGCTGGAACTTTGGGTAAATGTCCCGATCACACCCGAAATGGTGCTTACCTCATACGTCAAGGAAAATGGCCCTGAACCGGTAAAGGTAGCCTGAATGGTTTGGCAGCCCGTGTTGCAATTCTCTGAAACGGGTGTAAAAGATACGGCTGGATCAGACACCCATTCCACAGCAAAGGGTGCATTTAGGATGTAGCGGCAAGGATCACTGTAGTCAATTCCGCTGCCCAGTGCATTGGCGGCTATAGCATACACCCGATAGATATTATTAAATTCCGTTATTCCAGGCAGGAAACTAATCACTGGATCATCAAATACGCCGAGGATATTGTTGGGGTAATTATTCAAAATAGAGCCTTCCACCAACACAAATACCAGGTTATCATCGCCATCGAGCACTTCATTCCCGCTGTGCGGCAGGGTGATCTGCTCCGAATTGCAAACACGAATGAACGAAGGAGTGGTTGCCCAGGTACCAGCGTCGGTTGTACAATCGCACAAGGGGCCTGTAGCGTTCAGCAGGTTGGGGGCAGTACTGGAGAAACCGCCTCCACCTCCAGAAAAACCAACTTCACACAGCGGGTTGGTGGTGCCTGTTGTCATATTGTATTCCGCGGGATTGCTGCTAGGACTTATGACATTATTGCAAATACTGGTAAGCGGACCTTGAACTAAACTCGGTAAAGGGAAGGGGGTAAGTGTCAGCGGACTGAGGTTGAGAATATACGTGCCATTGGGATAATTACCGCCACCGGATTGTGTAATATAGATCTGCCCGTTGTATTCAAACATTTCTCCAAAACCGGAAAAGCCAGGGATGCCCCCAATGTTGGTAGCAACGTTGGTATTGGTATTATAAATATAAAAGTTGTCCAAGATTGAAACCAAAATGGTGGAATCGCTGAGTGCCAACATGCCGCCTGCCTGTGGCGGACCGGGCAGTACCGTTTGCACCGTCCAGGTACCAGCAGGCGCATCCAGCAGCAGCACCGCAGGCGTACTGCCTGAAAAGCCCAGCAAATAAATAGCACCATTGGGCATCATGACAAAATCCGTAAAGTTGCCTCCTTGC
>CAIVGO010000797.1 GCA_903905445.1 uncultured Bacteroidota bacterium | reverse complement strand
GAAAATGCTACAAAAGTGCTGAGCGGCACCCATTTGTTTACCCTGGCCGAATCCTTGGGCGGTGTAGAATCCCTGATTGGTCATCCGGCCAGCATGACCCACGCCAGCATTCCACGGGAATCTCGTTTGAAAGTAGGCTTGACCGATTCCTTGATTCGCCTGAGCATTGGCGTGGAAGATGTGACCGATTTGATTGCCGATCTGGACGCGGCGTTGGAATTGGTGTAAATTAAAATTGCGTGTAAATACACGTATCATTATGCCTTACCATGTAGCGTAAATTGTATTGACGGGGCGACTTTTTCAGTCACCCCGCCAATACAATTTACACGTTACCACAAATCCTTGATAAAATTTCAAGCATCAAAAAAATCGCGTGTAAATGCGTAACTACAACATCGTTTCAATGATGTTTTCCTCTGTAACCCCTTCCGCTTCTGCCTTATAGTTGCGCACAATACGGTGGCGCAACACCAAACTGGCAATCGCTTTTACATCTTCGATATCCGGCGAATACTTGCCGTGGATGGCTGCATGGCATTTGGCACCCAAAACCAGGTATTGGCTTGCACGTGGACCAGCGCCCCAACCCAGGTAATTGTTTGCTTCTTTGGTAGCGCGGGTAGTGCCCGGACGGGTTTTAGAAACCAGACCCACGGCATACTCCAATAAATTATCGGCTACCGGAATTTTGCGAATTAATTGCTGATACTCCAAAATTTGCTCCGTGTTGAGGATATGGCGCAACTGAACGGTGCGGGAGGAAGTGGTATTTTTCACTACTTCAACCTCTTGCTCGTACGTAGGGTACGTCAGCGGAATATTCAACATAAAACGGTCGAGCTGGGCTTCCGGCAACGGATACGTGCCCTCCTGCTCAATCGGGTTTTGGGTAGCCAGTACAAAAAAGGGCGCTGGCAAGGCGTGCCGAACCCCATTTACTGTTACAGACCGCTCCTGCATGGCCTCCAACAACGCCGCCTGTGTTTTGGGTGGTGTCCGGTTGATCTCATCCGCCAACACAATATTGGCAAAAATAGGTCCACGGGTAAAACGGAACTTCCGGTCTTCATCCAAAATTTCAGAACCCGTAATGTCAGAAGGCATCAAGTCGGGCGTAAATTGAATCCGTTTAAAATCGAGGTCCAACACCTCTGCAATGGTACTAACCAACAAGGTTTTCGCCAAACCAGGCACACCTACCAACAAGGAGTGGCCATTGGAAAACAGGGAAATGATAACTGCGCGGACTACATCGTCTTGGCCTACAATCACTTTGCCGATTTCGGCTGAAAGGGTCTGGTAGGTTTGAGCAAGGGCATCTACCGCTTCTACGTCCGATTTGAAATTTGACATTTTGTGGATGGTGGTATGGATGGTTTGTGAATATTTGCTTGTTTATAACTGGGCACTTTTCAGGTGAAATAAACGCCAAGTGCCGCGTTTTGTTTCGTTTTGAACAGCGCAAAAGTACGTCTTGGTATGATTACGGACGGTTTATGGTCGTAATCAGGCCCCATTTATTTTTTCGGCACACTGCTGGTTTCGCGCTTTCCGTGCTTTTTTGACCATTCGAACATTTCGGCCAATACGTGCAACACGCTCTCGCGGGCACGGTATCCATGCGATTCGAATGGCAATAACACCAGCCGTGCCGTGCCGCCATTGCCTTTAATAGCCTGAAACAAACGCTCCGATTGTATCGTAAAGGTACCCGGATTGTTGTCGGCTTCTCCGTGGATCATCAACAACGGTGTTTTGATCTTATTGGCATAGGTGAAGGGCGAGAGGTTGTGGTAAATTTCGGGCGCTTCCCAATAAGAACGGCGCTCGCTTTGAAAACCAAAGGGGGTCAGTGTACGGTTGTAAGCGCCTGAACGCGCAATACCATAGGCATAGTCGTCGGAATGTGCCAACAAATTCGCGGTCATAAAGGCGCCGTAAGAGTGTCCGCCCACACCGACCTGATTGCGGTCAATGATGCCCAGGGAATCGAGGTAATCAATGGCCGCGCGACCAGAACTGGTGATTTGCTCCACAAACGTGTTGTTCATCAATTCTGGTGTACCCACTACCGGCATGGTGGCATCCATCAACACGGCATAACCCTGCAT
>CAIVGO010000796.1 GCA_903905445.1 uncultured Bacteroidota bacterium | reverse complement strand
TTAACCCTTCTTAAAAGCCAAAATTGCTGCCTTTGTAAAATCCGACAAAGCCAGGCGACCACTAATGCCCGCACGCTCATACAACAGTGCGTCCCAGTGTTCAGTGCCTTGCCAAAAAACCCGTTTCAATTCAGCCAAAGCTTCCGCGCTATAGCCACAAAGTTGTCCCGTGAAATGTGTAATATAGGCATCTAATTGTTCTACACTGTCGAAAGACTCCTGAAACAGGCCCTTTTCTTTGGCCCAGGCAGCCGTCTGCCACTCGGTAGGGGCAAGCGCCATTTGACTAAAAGCAGCCAATCCTACTTTGCGTTCCACCGCTGGCCCAATCACAAACGGACCAAAACCAACCGCCAGTTCGCTCAGCCGTACCGAGGCATACATAGAAGCCAAACAATAATCCGTTGCGGCCGCCAAACCAACCCCGCCTCCTACCGCCTTTCCGTGTATCCGGCCTACAATGATTTTCGGACAAGTGCGCATTGCATTGATCACATTTCCAAAACCGGCAAAAAAACGCTGTCCTGTTTCAAAATCGGCAATAGAAGCCAGTTCGTCGAAACTGGCGCCTGCGCAAAAAGTTTTATGTTCCGCGCTTTGCAGCAACACCACTTTAACGGTCGAATTTTCCCCTACTTCCTCAAAAGCAGCGGTCAAATCAGCCAATAATTTGCCTGGAAGGCTATTGTGGTTGGGGTGAAAAAAAGTAATTGTAGCCAACCCTTCGGCCGAAACGGCAGTTTGAACGTAACCTTGTTGTGTAATATCCATGCTAAATGTGCGAAACCCTTGAAAATCATTGATTGATGCAGCAAAATTACAAATCCAGCTTTGCTAATTCGCAATAAAAATATACCTTTGCACCCGCTTTTAACAAAAGTTCACATTTTTTTCACAACAGACTGATAATGAGACATTACGAAGTCACCTTTATCGTAGATCCGGTGCTGTCGGGCGATGAAGTTAAATCGACAGCAGAGAACATCCAAGCAGAATTAGAAAGTTATGGCGCTACCGTCATTGCTGTGGATGAAGTTGGCCTCCGCCAGTTGGCCTATAGTATCAACCGCCGCTCCTCTGGCTTTTACTATTGCATCGAGTTTGCGTGCGTAGTAGCCGATTTCATGGGCAAGTTTGAGTTGAACCTGAAACGTAACGAGCGTTTGCTTCGTTTCCTCACGGTAAAACTCGACAAATACGGCGTTAAATACAACGACGATAAGCGCAATGGTCGCATCGGCAAACGCAAAAAAGCAACAGACGGTGAAACAACACCTGCTGTAGCCGAAGCAACGCCTGCTGCACCACCCGCTCCAGTTGTAGTCGATCTCGACGCTTAAACCAACGGCAACCGGTTTAGTTTATCAAACCGTTTTCACCAACC
The DNA here is from genome assembly GCA_903905445.1 of uncultured Bacteroidota bacterium. Lineage (GTDB taxonomy): Bacteria > Bacteroidota > Bacteroidia > Chitinophagales > Saprospiraceae > M3007. The sequence goes on along the minus strand of CAIVGO010000796.1, from coordinate 1,050 downwards.
TTCACCATCCACTTTTCAACAATATCCTTTACGATGGCTGCTTCAAGAGAAGATGTAAAGTTTCTTAGCAACCCGAAAATCGGGCTGAAACACAAAAAATATTGCCGTTTCCGCAAATTCGGTATCAAATACATTGATTACAAAGATTCCGACTTTTTGCTCCAATTCATCAACGAACAAGGCAAATTGCTGCCACGCCGTATCACCGGTAACAGCCTCAAATACCAACGCCGTGTAGCGACCGCTGTAAAACGCGCCCGTCACCTTGGTATGTTGCCGTTTATCGCCGACTTGATGAAATAAATCAATTGACCCCAAGTTCCACCTTTATTCATCACTCAACAATTCGCAACAGCAATGGAAATCATTCTGCTCGATCATATCGAAAAGGTAGGCGCCAAACATGATGTCGTCAAAGTAAAAGACGGTTACGGCCGCAACTACCTGATCCCCAGAGGCCTGGCTATCGTAGCCAACAAAACCAACATGGCGCGTCTGGATGGATTGAAAAAACAAGGCGCTAAAAAAGAAGCGGTTATTATCGCTGCTTTCAACGAACTCGCCGATAAAATGAAAGGCTTTAGCCTCCGTATCCATGCAAAAGCAGGAGAAAGCGGTCGCCTTTTCGGTTCTGTAAGTGCACAAAACGTTTCTACCGCACTGAAAGAACAATTGGGTATTGATGCCGACAAACGCATCATCGAAATGCCAGAAGAAGTAAAAGACCTGGGTACCTACACAGCTACGGTAAAATTCCACCCTGCTGTTATTGTAAGTGTCCTGTTTGATGTAGTGCCGGAACAAGCATAATTCACTTGTTTCTATCGCATTTTTAAAAGCAAAATCGGCCTAAGGGTTGGTTTTGCTTTTTTTTATTTCCCCCAAAAGCAAACATTTGCCTAATGCCCTGCACCCGCCCATTTGCGCCCGTATCTTTGTAACTTATTTTAAATGTTATGACCAACACCATCGTCAGAAGGGTAATGCTGCTCGGAGCACTTTCCATCCTGAGCCTGCTCACCGTACAAACTTATTGGGTACTCCGCACCT
>CAIVGO010000795.1 GCA_903905445.1 uncultured Bacteroidota bacterium | reverse complement strand
GTTTTATCCACTTTGGGGCGGTAAATTTCCAATTGCTTGTTGGTTACCCGCTGGCCTGGGTGGTCGTTTTCTTTTATTTGCACGGGCACAATGGCGCGGCCCTGTCGTTTTTCTACATCTTTTCGATCGGGGCCTGGATGGTAATTTCTGTGATTATTGCCGTCCCCATAATTGTTTATAATAGTTGTATTGTTGTAAATGGTGGTGTTATTGGCGTTATTCATGTAATACCGATGAATATGCCGATCACCCAAACGACGGCCGCGCACAAAGGTCCAACGATCCCCGTGTTCGTGATAACCTGCGCCGAAAGTGGGTCCCATAGGCGTCCACCCATAGTAATCGGGCGAGCTCCGCCAATTTACCCAAGCGGGGCCCCATTCATTGTCTGGAATCCACATAAACCCGTAAATGGCATCGCTGTACCAACGGCCATAGTGAAAAGGTGCCCATCCCCAACTGTAATCGGATACCCAGGCCCAACCTTCGTCGGTCAAGATCCAATAACCATTGCTGGAATAAGGATTAAATCCGGCATCCACATTGGGCAACCAGACATAGCCGTAATCGGGGCTTTCGATCCAGGAACCATAAGGGCTTAATTCGTCGTAGAAAATTTGAAAATTGACGGCGCGGGGTTGCGCTTGGGTCTGTGGCACAAAAATGCACGAAAAAACGAGCACGGTAAAGGCAAAAACGATATGTTTAAAGAACATGTTTTGGAGTCTAAGCAGGTTTAAAAGATGGGTGCATTATTGCGTTTTTGCTTTCTTTTTAAAATACCGCCGCAATAAGAAATTGTGTTGTACCGCTTCCAGGTCTTCATCCAATTTGATGGAACTACTTTCAAGGTTTTTCAGGGTTGCTTTCATGTTAGCCCCCGTCGTTTCATCATACAACAACACGCCCAGGGCAGACTTTGGGTTGCGGCTGGCGGTTTGGAGCGTGGCCACCATGACCCGGGCGGTATCGGCAATTTGTTGCAATTGGCGCGCGGTCGATTTTACGGAGTTAAAAACAACCGTATCCGACACCAAATCCTGCGCAAGGGTGCCTTTTTTGTTCAAACCTGCGCTGAAGGTGTTGAGCGATGCGAGCAATTGCTGCGCCTGCGCCGAGGCTTTGTTTAAAGAACTGGCCGTCGCGTCAACGGTTTTGTGCAGTGCATGGGTCGTTGCACTCAAATTGTCATATAATTCATTGTCATTCAATAATTTACCAATTGTACCCTCCCCGGCAGCCAGTTTGGTGCTCATGGATTTGAAATTGGTCGTAATCTCCAGCAGGTTTTCGTTGTTGGCTTGGAGCATATTGATCATGTCTTCGTTGGTGAAGGTTTTTTCAACTTCCAGGGTATCGCCTGCCACTACTTCCGGGTACGCAGCAGTGCCGCCATAAATAATCAGAATTTTATTGCCAATGAGTCCATCCGTGCTCAGTTTTACTTTGGCGTCTTGCCGAATGTATTGTTGCACCTTGTTTTCAATATTTAAATCGACTGCCACTTGCGAACTGCCGTAAAATTTCAAACCCGATACAACGCCCACTTTTACCCCTGAAAACCAAATATTGCTGCCTTTTTTCAGGCCGCTTACATCGGGAAACAATGAAACGATTTTAATTTTAGGCTGGAAAGTATCATGTAAGTTGCCCACCATTAAAATACCGGCCACCAGAAAGATCAAGCCTACCAGTACAAATAGCCCGACAATGACGGCGCGTTTATTAGATTTTTCAATCATGGTTTATTGAATAAAATTGTATTCATAAAAATCGTGTATTTGGGCATCTTCGGTTTCAAACACGTCATCGAAGGTTCCAATTTTCAAAAAAGCACCTTCAATCAGCATGGCAACCCGGTTGCAGGTATT
>CAIVGO010000794.1 GCA_903905445.1 uncultured Bacteroidota bacterium | reverse complement strand
GGCTCGGTAGCGCCAAGATTTATCAATTGTCAGTTTATAGAAAATACGGCGGGCTATTCGGGCGGGGCTGTAAATCGCTATGGCGGAAGTAAACTAGAACGATACCCCGACTTTAAGAACTGCCGATTTACCCGAAATAAAGCAACTGCTATTTTTGGCGCTTTTTCATGGACAGATGGCCCTGGAACGGACTCGCTGCAAATGGAGGATTGTATATTTGAGCAAAATTCAGGCAACATATTTATCTCTTTGGGCAATCCTGCCGGGCTAAGATGTAGTTTTGATCGCTTGCAAATTTTGGATGGGAAAGGAGGAATTGAAGTCTTCGCGTTCTCCACAAAATGGATAGATTACATCAAAGTGCGCAATTGTTTGTTTTCCGGAAACTTAGGAAGTGCTATTTCTGCATCTAGCAATACGAATTTGCCGCCCGGAAAAACCAATCAATTGTTGATAGACCAATGCCATTTTGAATACAATGGCGGATTAAGCAACATCGAAGGCATGGTTTATGGCTTCGGCTTTAATTTCGTCAAAATAACCAATTGTGATTTTTTACAAAATCAATGTTTTAACCTTTTGAGTTTCCATAGCATTGGAAAAGAACTAAACATTGAAAATTGCCGGATTGCTTATAACAATACTGCTCGAATAAGAGCCCTTAACAGTCCGAATCTGGTTATAAAACTGCGCAATTTATTGTTCGAACGCAATTTATTAACCGATAGCGGAACTTATTTCGATTCCGGCACCTTTCCAATCCCCTTTGATATACAGAACTGTACGTTTGTCCGAAACCGTGTGATCACGAATAATCCGTTACAAACAAAGTCTAATTCTTTAACATTTAAAAATTGCGCATTTTGGAATAATGTAAATTACGACAGTCATATTTTCAAACAACATACCAACGGCGTTGACTTTCAAAACTGTTTTTTTGATACACTCCAGGTAGCAACTTTGCCCACCAACCATCATTTATTAGGGCAAAATATCATCGGAGGCGATCCTTTGTTCATCAATCCTGTACAAAATGGCGGAAACTACCGGCTCCAGGGTTGTTCTCCGCTTATTAACAGCGGATCTACCCTAGGCTGGGAGCCTGTACCGTTTGATTTGGATGGAAATGACCGTATTCAGGGGCAATTGATCGATATTGGGGCCTATGAAACCTCGGCCTTTAAGTTTTCTTCCGGACGTCTGATTATCCAGCCTTGTGTCGATTCTGCCCAGGGCAATGTGCAGTTTTTCCCGGAAAATGGCTGCCCACCGTACCAATTCGCCTGGCAAAAAGGCTCGGAAAGTGGCACCGAAACCAACAATCTGGCCCCAGGCCTATATCAATTCACCATCACCGATGCCCGCGGAAACACGCTGTACGATACCCTTACGGTGCCCTATCTCATTAAAGCAACGGCAAACGCCCTGCCCGTCATCTGCACGAATGGCCAGGCAGGTTCCGTGCAAGCACAGGCAATTTTTGGGAATCAACCCTTTACTTACCTCTGGAACAACGGTCAACTTGGGAGCGCCATTTCCCCAATTGGCCCCGGCGTGTACGCGGTTACCATCACCGATGCCAATGGCTGCTCCGATAGCGCCAGCGCGGTTGTTACCCTGGGTGGGACACTCCAACTGGTGCCCAATATTCAAAACCCCGAATGCACCGGATATGACAATGGCACCCTTTCGATTCGCACCGAACCGCCCAACCCCTTGGTCACCTACCAATGGAATAATGGATCTAGCAATGCCGCATTATTGGGACTTTCAGCCGGGG
>CAIVGO010000793.1 GCA_903905445.1 uncultured Bacteroidota bacterium | reverse complement strand
TTTTGGCGCGCTCCAAACGGAGCCATTCCATTGACTTTCAAACACATCTAAACCACCCAGGCTTGGACGGCCGTTGCTGCTAAAATACAATTTGCCATCGCGGTAGAACGGGCTTACTTCGTCGCCGGGCGTGTTAATCACCGTGCCCAAGTTAACAGGCAGGCTATACACACCATCGCTTTTGCGGGTTGCGTAATAGATATCATCGCCACCTTGTCCGCCCGGCATGTTGGCCACAAAAAACAGCACTTTTTCGCCAAAAAGTTCGCCTTCATTGGGGTGTTTGGCAATGTATTCGCCATTTACACCAACCACTTCATTGGCGGCACCCCAACCGTCGTTGGTTTTTGGGGAAAAATAAATTTTGCTGCTTGACATCCCGTTGAATTCGGTTTCCACACGGGTGAAAAACATCGTATTGCCATCATTGCTGATGCTTACGTTGCCTTGGTGCCAGCCTTCGCGGTTGATTTGTGTACCCAAAGCGGTGGGGTCGCCAAAAGCATCGGTTTCTTTTTTGGCCGTATAAATTTTCGCAAACCAGTCGCCTTCTTTGCCATCCAGGGTAACGATTTCCTTCGATTTGAGCGAAACGAAGTACAATTCCCCATTGAACATAAATGGGGCGGCCTCCGTTTGCGGGCTGTTGGCTTTTTTACCGATGTTGTTGACCAGCAGATTTTCAGGCTGTTTGGCTTTGCGGCCCAATTCGCAGCCAGCGATTTCCAATTTAGCCGATTTTTTCAAGTTTTCATCGGCGCCTTCGGAGGTGTATTGGTTGAACATATCGATGGCTTCTGCGTATTTGCCATTCATTTTCATGCTCAATGCCAGCCAATATTTGAGTTCGGTATATTCGGCTTTGCGGTCGCGCAGCACGATTTTGCTCAAGGCCTTTTCTGCTTTATCATAATCACGCAAATCGAAGTGCAATTTGGCGATTTTTACATTAATTGCTTTGTCTTTGGTCTCGTCGTACACTTTTTGGTACAATTCGAGTGCCTGGTAAGGGTTGTTGTTGGCAACCGATTCTTCGGCGGCCTTTAAATTTGCTTCCGGTGTAGCCCGGTTGATCGGTTGTGCGTACAACCCGATTGTTGTGAGCAAGGTGAAGGTTAAAAGCAGGAGCGTATATTTCATCTTATTGTAATTAGGCATGGGAATGTCCTTGCAGAATGCAACGAATTGGGTAAAAATTAGAAACGTGGGCAAAGAATTTTGGGTTTAGGATCGGCCTTTTTGTACTTTTTGATGATGTAATTGGCCGCAATTTCGAAACCACCTCGATAATTGGTTTGGTTGGACAACTGGCTTACATTGATATCATAGGCAAAACCCACTTGTAAATCCTTTTTTTGATAACCCAACAGTACTTGTGCGGCATCACCCAAGCGATAGCCCAGACCGAATTTGAGCGTTATGTCTTTTTCTTCATTAAAAAGGTAGCCAAACATGTTTTGAATGGCGATTTCATCCGCGCCCGCCATCGTTTGGAACAGGAAAGAAGGGCTGGTGGTTAGTTTGTCATTCAATTGAATGTTGAATGTACCGCTTGCTACAGACCGACGGGAAAGGGTTTCCATGGAGGAACTGGTTGCAGTGCTGGTTCCTGTACCTGGATTTGAAGCGGATGGTTTTATCAGGGTGTAGGTTGGTTTTGCAAGGTGGAACATGGAAAAACCGAGCACAAAGTTCATACGCTTGTTTAAACGCGCTGTAAGAGCGATCCCTGCATCATTGTCTGAATAGTTTTGTGCTTCTGTAGCAAATGATTCCGAGCTGACGCCATAATCGCCATTTGCCTTAAAGCCGTCTGCCAGTTGCGCCCGATCGCCCGGGTTCAGTTTGCGCTGTTCGCCCCCAAAATGGTAGCCAACAGAAAGATAGGTATTTCCTTTTTTATCCAGCGACAGATGATAGGCTGCGCCTAATTTCAGGCCATTGTGCGTCATACCGAGTGCGCCTGCTTTATCGGTAAAAACCGACAAACCGATACCAACCCAGTCGCGCTTGCGAAAACCGCGGATAATCGGCGCGTCAACCCACACGGATGGGGTGCGGAATTGCTGCCCTGCGCCCAATACACTGGCCCATTGGCCTCTGAAAATACCGCCTATTCGAACGGTGCCTTCAAATTTTCCAATTTGCGCCGGATTCAGGCTCATGGGCGCCATGTTGTATTGTGTAAAATGGATGTCTTGTGACCAAATAGAAGCGGTGGTCAGGAATAAGCAAGCAAAAAGGCTTAGTAGTTTTCTAGTGTGCATACCAGATTGTTTTGAGCGTAGTATTTCGTAAGCATTACAGCCGAAAATTAAGTAAAAATTCGGTTGCATCTCCAAATCGTCTGCCATTAAATGTTAAACTGCCAAAAAATGATCCGCAGAGGCAAACATCGCTCAATTCTGACGAAATGAGAAACATTATCTGCGTTTCGGAAAAAATTATCATTTGTGTCACTTTTTTGAGAGACGTACTGCTCCAAAAAAGGGTTGCATGTATTTGTTGCGTATCACTTTTATTTTACTCTGCCATAGCCAGGGTAATATATCGGGCAATGGCATTCAAATCCTGGTCTTTCATGCACTTAAAATGCCCTTTTGGACAAACGGCATGCCCGATTTTCGAACACGGACGGCAAGATAAACCCTTTATTTCAAAATTTTCGTATGTAGCCAATCCTTTTGGATCATAAGGATACATTCCGAACCGCGGGGTTGTATTGCCCCATACCACTGCGATTTTTTTGTGTTTTGCCGCAGCAATATGCATCAGTCCGGTATCATGGGTGAGTACAACACCTGCTTGTTCCAGCACTGATGCCGATTGATGCAAACTTAGGCTGCCACAAAGGTTCCAAATATTGGGTCCTATCTGTGCGAGTTTTTCCCCAAGTGCTGCTTCTGCTTTTCCACCCAACAACACCACCGAACAGGGCAGCAAACGACACAACTGTTCCATACTTTCGGGCGGCAACCGCTTCGTTGCGTGGGTTGCGCCCAGCACAAAAGCGACAAAAGGCAGTTTCAGCCCTTGCGCCTGTAAATCCTGAAGATCCACCACTTGATCCGTTGGAATAAAATAATCCAGCCCTGCTCCATCCGAATGAACCCCCAAATGCTGAACCGTACGCAAATATCGGTCCACAATATGTTCCTGCGGCATCCAATCTATGCCCGTATTTACCAGCATCCACTTTTCCAGGTTTTTTTTCGGAAAAGCACGGCTTGGACGCCCCAAGGCCAGTTTAAGTCTTGCAGTGCGCAGGTTATGGTGCAGGTCGATCACCCAATCATATTGCTCCAGTTTTAAGGCTGGCAGCACTTCATCTATTTCTTTATCAAAGTGGTACACCTTATCAAGGTACGGATTGGGTGTCAGGATGCCTTTGAATGCCGTTTTGGTTAAAAAATGCAATTCCGCACCCAGCTGCAGTTTTAGGCAGCGGATGACCGGCGTGGTTAGTATGATGTCGCCGATGGCACTGAAGCGGAGGAGGAGGAGTTTTTGAATGATGAATGATGAATGATGAATCAGGGGTGTACGAAGGATTAATATAATAAAAAAAACAGATCTTAAGGATCTTTTTTTAGTTGGGCTTTTAGAATTAGTCTTAAGCGCTCTATACCACCAGGCGCGTCGAGCAATTC
>CAIVGO010000792.1 GCA_903905445.1 uncultured Bacteroidota bacterium | reverse complement strand
GCGTACACGGCTTTGGGCAGGGGAAATGGCACGGCGTGCGCACTGCCGAATTCGGTGTTGTTCCACTCTTCATACGCGCCGGAAAACTCGTTGACTTCCCCAAAATTGTAAAAAGAAATGTGGTTGCGTTCGAGGTTTTCCCAGATCCCGCCAATTTCATTGTAGTCTTCCGGATCAATGGCGCCGGTGGATTTGGGGAAACGCCGACCGGGCGCGCTCGATAAGGGCGCAAAACGACCCGCGCTGGCGGAGTTGGCCTCCACATATTCGTTCGGAATGGTGCCCATCATCCAGTGGTGTCCGTGGATACTGGCGTCGGAATCGCAGTAAAAGTTGTCGGACATTGCCCAGGTCTGACCAATTTTATGGTGGTTTTGGCTGATGCTTACTTTTTTCAGGGTGTCTTTTCCGGCGATGAGCGGCACGTCTACGCCAAATCGAGCCATGGTAGGGTCGCCTTTGCCGGTTTTGATTTGGGCAAACATTTCATCGTAAGTCCGGTTTTCCTTGGTGATGTACACGATGTGCTGGATGGGACTTTTGCGCAGGCCGGGCTTGACCGGACAAGGGTTTTTGCCGTCATCGGTCACATTGACGGTTTTGAAGGTGTTGTTGAGGGTTTGTAAGGTCCAGTTTTTCAACAAGGATGCAGATTGTACATTGTCGACAATTTGCAGCGTACCCAATTGAATATCACCAATATAGGTGCCGTAATAGGGCGCTACATAACCTTTGCCGCCGTTGGGGCCAGCGCCATATCCGCGGGCCGAGAGGATAAATAATTGCTGGTCGTTTTTGGAAATGGCCACGCGGGTGGTTCCCCAGCCGGTGGGAATGAGGCCTTTTACTTTTTTCTGCGCCACATCAATCACGGCCACGGCATTAAAGCCCAACAGGGCCACATACAGCGTTTTTTCGTCGTGCGAAAGCGTCAATCCGAACGGCATCATGCCACGGTATTTGCGCAACAGTTGGGTGGTGGCTTTGGGAATACCGGCGCTTTGTGCAAAATCGGACAGTTTGATTTCGCCCACCATTTTGCCTTTTTTATAATCGATGATGCTGATCAGGTCGTTGGTGGCATTGGAAACGTAGGCAAATTGGCTGCCCACCGCAACGGAATTCGGACTGGCACCGCCTACAATTTCGGCGTCTTCTATCTTTTCGCCAATCTGATAGCCGGTTTTAAATTTGTTAATTACTTGATTTTGAGCCAAATCCACGACCCACACCGACATGGCTTCCTCGGCCAAAGCATTGCCAAGACCCGGAATCACGCGGCCATCGGGCAAGGTTACCCCCATTTCGGCTTCTTTGGTGAGCGCGCCATACGCGGGGAACTGCAACATCATGGTGTCCTTATTGGTGGCCGTTACGCCGGGCAACACAGGGTAGTCGTACAAGCCGACATTGGCCACAAACGCGTATTTGCCATCGGGCGAAAGGGATACGCCAAACGGAATACGGCCCACTGGAATGCTGCTGGTGATTTTGCTGTCGCTGAGGCTATAGCGCACCAGGCGGTTGTTGCCGCGATCGAGCACCAGCAATTCATTGCGGTTATGGTCGATGGCAATATCGGAGGTAAAGGAATCTTCGTATTTGCGGCCCATGTAGTCGCCATCGATGGAAATTTCGCTTTTTTTGAGCAAAGTAGCGGGATCAATCACCAAAATAGTGCCTTTATCGCCGCCGCTGAGGTAGGCCGTTTTGCCGTCTTTGGCGTACACCACGCCGAGAAAGGTAGCCGGTCCGACGGCCGGAATTTTTCCATCCTGGCTGGGGGCGTACAGGATTTCGTCCGGTTTGCGCGGATCCACCACGGTTACAATGGCGTTGTGGTGCAAAATCAGCACTTGTTGTTCGTCGGGCGCAAGGGCCAGGCCGTACGGTCCGCGGGCGATGCGGGTGGTATGGCCAGCGGGTGTCACAAAACGGCCGCTGGGCAATACGCTGTATGTTTTGGGAGCGATGCGGCAATAGGCATCACCGGCAGGAACGGTTTGAATGGAGACCGTTTTTTGCGCAATTAATGCGCATTGGGGCAAAAAGGCAATTAGAAGGAGGGTAATCAGACGCATATCGCTAAGTTGTTTTTTTTACCAATGAAAAACGCCGGTGAGCCAAACCGAACGGCCCACGCCATTGATGCCCGAACCGTGGGTGCGGTAATCGGCATTTCCGAGGTTGAGCAGGGAGGTGCGGATGGAAACCCGTTTTCCGTTCCAGCTGCCGTGCAGGTTGAGCACTTGCCAGCCGGGTGTACCGCCTTTTGGAATGCGGTTGTCTTCGGTGTCGCCTTTGGCCAACCGGTCTTGTTTGCCTGCAGCGAGGCATTCTGCCGAAAACTTCCAGTGTGCCTGGGTGTATTGGAGCGCGAGGCGGCCATTGACGGGCGGAATTCGGCGCATCGGCTCGTTTTTAGTCTCGTTTTGTCCGTATGCATACGTCACTTGTCCAGTTACTTCCAACGAAGGCAAAATGGAATAAGCAAAATTGGCTTCAACCCCTTGCACGTAAGTCACTTCCACATTCTCTTTTTGATACAGCGGGTAGCCCTGAATCGAATCGCTGCCTACGCGGGTGCGGGCAATGAGGTCGCGCAAATCGAGGCGGAACACATATAATTCAGACTGCCAGCGCTTGCTGCGGTGTTTCCAGCCGAGTTGTATTTGCTGGGAATGTTCGGGTTTTAAGTTGAAATTGGGTTGTTCGTAGCGAAAATCGACGATGCCGAGCGTACCCAGATCATCCACATTGGGCGCTCTGAAGCCGCTGTTGGCAGACACAAACAGGTGGTCGGTTTTGCTTAAAAAGCGCGAGAGGCCAATATTCCATACCAAAGCGGAAGGCGTAATTTCTGCGCTGCCAACCGCTTCGTCTTTTACCTTGATTTGATAGGTATTAAAACGCAATCCGGCATTTAACTGCCATTTGCGCCAGCTATAATCCTGCAACAAAAACAGGCCTACAAAGCTGAAACGGGCATCATCGGGATACAATCCGCGCTTGGGGGTAACCGCGCCAGTGCTGGTGTTTTTGTCTTCCCGAATGCTGTTGACCAAATCGGAATAGGCTTCTGCGCCTAAGCTCATGTTCCATTTTGGCTGCAATTGCCAATCGGATTGTAGGTTTAAGCCATAACTCGCTACCTTATCCTGTTCATAACGCAGGGTAGTAGAGCCATTTTTTTGAGAATTTCGGCCTTCCACGGTAGTTTGGCGGGAAGCTAAGAGGCTTATTTTTTGCAAATATTTGCCATACATGTTGCGTTCGGCGCGCGCGTAGGTGAGTTGGCGCTCCTGCGGATTCATTTCATTCAGGGCAAAATCTTCCAATTGCACTTTATGGTAAACCGGCACATTGCGTTGGCGGAAGTATTGGTGGGCAACCGTGAGCAAGGTGTTGTTGGTCAACTGAAATTTTGTTTTGAGGTCAAAAGCGGTTTCTTCATAACCGCTGGGGGTTTGGCGACCCGTATTTTTACCGCCTATTAAATCGCCAAAATCGCGGCCGGTTGCGCCTGCCAGGATGGCCCATTTTTGTCCGGAAAATGCCAATTCTGCGCGACCGGTGGTTTCCATGCCCTGGGTGGCCGCCCGTCCGAGT
>CAIVGO010000791.1 GCA_903905445.1 uncultured Bacteroidota bacterium | reverse complement strand
GTGTCTTCAATAACTTCAACACCGTAACTTCTTTAGCATCTTTTTGAACTGGGTAATGCGCAACTTTTGCGCCGTCAGTAGGTTCGATTTCATGGTCGTCAGTTTGGTATTTGAGGTGTCGTCCTAGTAGTGGCAGTTATTTCTTTTTCTTTTTTGGTTCTGGTAAATTATCTAATGTAATTTTAACCAAGTTGCTCAACCATGTACGGTCTTCAATTTTATCTTCAATTACGAAACTCGGTTTTGCTCCTTCATATGGTGGCAATTCTGTTGGGGTGCCAATAAACGCACGCCCCGCACTGGTTGGTTTAATAAACAGTTTATTGTCACAGATTAATCCCAAAAGTTTTCCGTCACTATAAATACCGTACTCGCCAAACATTTTTTTTACAGAGATTGTCCCTGTGTTTTGAATTTGTTCAGTTACAAAGTCAACGAAATTTTGATCTGATGCCATAATGGTTATTTTTTATGCCTTTGTTGGTGGATAAAAACCTTGTTTTAACACGGTTGTTTGATTTTGTCCTTTGTTGGAGGTATTGGCTTGAAGGAAAGTCGGCATTTTCATTCTATAGTCAACGCAAAGTGGTTATGAAAAAAGATGGCTTCTAATCCATTGAAAATCAATTTTTTTTATCCATCCATCCTTCAAATCCATTTAAATCTGGGTCTAGTTTAAAATTCCAATTAATAAAAGGCAATTTTCGTTTTTGGTTTACATTCCAAAGCCCGATTTGAAGTCCTTTAAGTTTTTTTGATTTATTAATAAGCCCAATTTGAACACCTTTCATTTCGTGTGTATTATTTCCAAGAATGCCAATTTGAAGCCCTTTCGTCTTATATCCATTGTTTGAAAAACCCACTTGTAAACCATTCATATAGTATGCGTCATTGAAAAAGGCGGTCATTATTCCGTTATGTTTTTGACTGAAATTCATAAACAAAGAAGTTGAAATACCATTAACCTGAAAGTTAATTTGTCCAATGAAACCTGCTGTCAGTCCATTTGTCAAACAATGGCAAACGGTCCCGGATGAAGATAAATTAAGCCCGTTTATTCTTTCAGACAATGGTTCTTGTTGAAGTTTAATAAATGCACTGTCTGTCTGAACAATAGGGCTTCTCGGTATCAGTGGCATTCCTATTCCTACACCAATTAACTCAAATTTAATACCATTTGTATTTGTAAATCTTGGTTCACTGTTAAATGACCAAAGTCCAACTGAAATTCCGTGAATGTTTATACGGTCTTGATGAAAAGTCCAAATTGGAAAGTAGTTTTTTCTTTTACCAACTTGTCCAAATGAACGAATTGTCAAAATCAAAAATAGAATGGTCGTTATGGTCTTGGTGTGTCTCATTGCAATATCTGCTAAGGCGCACAGATGCGTACTTTTCATGCATCCGTGACAAAGATAAACTATGCGTGTTCATTTTCCAACATCTATTCCTCAAGCGCTTCCCTAACCATCACCCACCACAATGGTATCGGGATTTACGTCAAACGTTGCGGCATTTGCTTTTTTTAACGGCAGGTTAGTATTTTTAATCATCTAAAATCAAACATCTCATGGTGAAAGTGACTAGATGAAAAACCTTTGGCAGCAAAGTTTTTCTTCAAATCTTTATAAAAACCAGTTGGTCCGCAGAACCATATACTCGAATTTTGCCAATTGGGAACCAGCGCACGAATGCGGTCACCTGTTAATTGCCCATCTTTGTCATCCACGAATAGATGTAGATGAACCCCTGCTGCTAGCGCATCATCGGTCAATTTTTTAATCGCAAGCGAATTGTAATCTTTTGTCGTGTGAAAGAGCTGGATGTTTCCGATGGAGGAACGGTCTTTTTCCTGGGCCAATTGTTTCATTTTTGCAATGAACGGCGTTATACCAATTCCTCCGCCGATCCAGATCTGATCGTGTTGTTTATGGTCAAACACAAATTGCCCATATGGGCCTTCTATCGTTACCGCATCATTGATTTTTAATAAGGTATGCAGCGTATTGGTATAATCCCCCAGCGCTTTTGTGATAAAAGTAACCAGCCGCTGTTCAGGATCCCAGGCGGAAGCAATGGTGAAAGGATGTGCCTTTTCAGGATGATTGGTCTTCACAAAAACAAATTGTCCGGCCTGATGTCCCGCCCATCCTGCTTCAAGTTTTATTACAATTTCTGTCACCCGTAATTCAGGGTAATACTCCAATGATTGTATATGCCCCTTGGCTTTACGTCCGAAACCAATGGCGCCCAAAAGCATGATAATTGCCGAAATCGTTCCTGCAAGTAAGAATAATATCGTAATCCACCCAACAGGTTGTATCCAGTAGGCCGGTTTGAAAAGAACGATGGTATGCGCCACCAACAATAAATAGGCAACAGCCAAAATTTTGTGCGTTTTAATAAAAAAACGGTACGGTATTTTTTTAATCAATGCAATTACAAGCAGCAGCAATGTCGCATAAAAAGCCCAGCTGCCAATTTCTTCAGCGATGCCTCTCTGGCCATTTAGCCATTGTTGTAACGGGCCGACCAGTTCCTGGGAACCGCGCATCCTTCGGCCAGTACTTTCAATCCATCCCCATAGTACCATCCATTTCGTGCCAGCGCCCAGCCACCAATGTAGGATAGCAAATATTAAAACGATTATACCTAACCATTTATGAAGACGGTACATTTTATCAAGCCCGTCCATTTTTTGTTCAATAAACCGTGGCCGCACTGCCAACACCAGGCTCAGGCTCATCCCCGCAATGGCAATAAGACCACTGTATTGCATAAAGGCCTGTCTGAAACTAAAATACGTGAAGGGCTGGGGGAAAAGGGTATCTGCCAAGAACCAAAGGAACGTTATCAGAAGTAATGTTGTCCAAAATACAATGCTTATTTTTTTCATAATGATTAAATTTACTTCTGTTTACCCGAATAAAAATCGAAATACGCAAAAGACTCGCTTAAATACCTGCCCAGTTCAACGATATGAAAGGTTAATCTTTTCAATATCCGCTGGATGGTTTTTTACAAAATAGGAGGAATTATAGATAAAAATAGGTGATATTTATCATGCTTAGAAATGATGAGCGGCTGTCGTTTTCAACTTCCCACCGCAACGAGTCTAATTACTTTGCACAAGTAATAGCTGCTTTATTCTTTTTTTCCACAACCTGAATAGTATACTCCACATTGCAATCGAAATGGTTTTTATGGTAGACTGTTTTTTTATCGATTGAAAAGTTTTACTGGGTTAGTTTCCATGCTGCGCTTATAGAACGAGCAACGCCAACCAAGAAATCGTTTTCCCAGGCAGTGACACACTATCTTGGATTAATGATCTTCTCGTTTTGAATTGGCGAATAATCAGTTTTAGTCTGCCCATTTACCTGTATTGTTTATTCCGGAGTGTCTGACCCCCATGTTCCGGACCTTTGACCCCCATGTGGATAAGTACGGTATAAATGCGGGGCTAAGATAGTTGGTTTAGATTTTTTCGCCTGCTTTTTCCTTT
>CAIVGO010000790.1 GCA_903905445.1 uncultured Bacteroidota bacterium | reverse complement strand
GGCGGATATAATCGATCGCTTCGGCGATGCGCTGATAATTGATTTTTTCCTGCTCGTTCATGGTGCAATTAATTTAAAAAAAAGCGCCGCCTGTAAGGCAGCATTCCTTGTCATGCTGAGCACTGATTGTCAGTGTTTTAGGCCAAAGGCCATACACAAATCAATACAGTGCGAAGTATGGGACAAAGGTAGGCGCTCAAGCCTGGCCTGAAAACCCGAATATTGCGGTATGTGCGGGCTTTTTGCTACAAACGCGATCGTTTGCAAAGCACGGCAATTTCCGCCAAATACCTACCTTTGCGCCCTTTCTCGAATCAGAACCATTTCCACTTATGCGCAAGCCCTTGATTTTACCTGCTGTATCCATTACCGGAATTGCCGACCGTGGCAAAGGCGTGGGCCGTACGGAAGATGGCCTGGTCGTATTTGTGGAAGATGCCGTGCCGGGCGATGTGGTGGATGTGTACGTACAAAAGAAAAAAGGCGGGTTTGCTGAAGGCGTCATTCAGGAAGTAATCACCTATTCGCCCAAGCGAGTGCCGCATTTTTGCGACCATTTTAAGGTGTGCGGCGGCTGCAAATGGCAATACCTCGATTATGCCGATCAATTGGAGCAAAAACAGCAGGTGGCGTATGATGCCTTGTTGCGCATTGGGAAATTGGACATCGACGAGTTGCTGCCCATTTTAGGTGCCGACGAAACCCGCTACTACCGCAATAAATTAGAATTCACCTTTGCCAACCGCCGCTGGTTGCTCAAAGAAGAATTGGGCGATCCGACCTTAGATGCCACGCGTGCGCTGGGTTTTCACCGCGCCGGTTTTTTCGATAAAATTGTGGATATTCAGCATTGCTGGTTGCAGGCCGATCCTTCCAATGCTATTCGGAACACCATTCGCCAAATTGCGCTGGAGCAACAACTGAGTTTTTATGATATCCGGGCACATGTCGGTTTTTTGCGCAATTTGCTGGTGCGTTTGTGCACCACCGGCGAATGTATGGTGGTGGTAAGTTTCGGGTACGACGATCCGGAAGCCATCCAATTGTTTCTGGATACCGTGCTGGAGCGTTTTCCACAACAAATTACCACGCTGGTGTTTAATGTAAATACCAAAAAGAACGATGCCTTGTTCGACCTCGATATGCAGACCTATTACGGAAAAGGCTATGTAGAGGAAGTGCTGGGGGAAGTGCGTTTTAAAATTGGTCCAAAGTCGTTTTTCCAAACCAATACCGCCCAGGCCAAACGCTTGTATGATGTGGTCGTCGATTTTGCCGGTTTGACGGGCACCGAAAATGTATACGATTTATACACAGGCACCGGAAGTATTGCCCTTTATTTGGCAAAATATTGCAAACAAGTGGTGGGCATTGAAGAAATACCGGCCGCGATCGCGGATGCAGAAGAAAACAAGCGCATGAATGGCATCGAAAACGCCATTTTTTATGCAGGTGACGTGAAAAACGTCTTGAGTCCGGAATTTGTAACCCGGCATGGCAAACCCGATTTGGTCATTACCGACCCTCCGCGCGCGGGCATGCACGAAAAAGCCGTGCGTTTTTTGCTCGATCTGGCTGCGCCGCGCATCGTATATGTGAGTTGCAATCCTGCTACCCAAGCGCGTGATTTGCAATTGCTATCAGAAAAATACCATACCTTGAAGGCGCAACCGGTCGATATGTTTCCACACACGCATCATATCGAAAACGTTGCCCTGCTGGTT
>CAIVGO010000789.1 GCA_903905445.1 uncultured Bacteroidota bacterium | reverse complement strand
TTAACGTGAGGTTCGGTTAAAATTTCAATTTTCAAGGTAAGGCAGGACTACTGCGGGTTTGTCTGGATAGAAATCATAAGCCACAAGCCCTCCGATGAGGTGACAAATTGCATTTATTGGACTTCTATGCCGGGTGTGATCAATATCAAACACGGTCATCAGGATATCATTAACGGATTCGATAACTCCTCGTTTCATGAGGTAGAGTTTGTGACATAATTTGACAATTTGATTTTTCATATTATTTCGAATTTTGGTTACAATTTGTAGCCCTAATTGAAAGAATTGTTCGAAATGTTTGGTCAAATAGCCTTTATCTCCTAAACAAAAACCTTGGAGTTTATTAAATAATTTTTCGAGTACTTTTAGATTATTATCAGCAACGTTTGCCGGAGTAATAAAAAATTGAATTACTTGGCCTAAGTTATTGATAACCAGATGTAACTTCAAGCCATAAAACCATCCTGTTGATGATTTTCCACGACCGGCAATTCCTTCAAAAACCTTATTGGAATGTATTCGACGATTATCACAAACAGGCAATTTTTTTGAATCTACAAAATAAATACCCGTGCGTTTGGCTTGCGCACAACGCATTTGTGCCATCAAAAAAAGATGGGGCAAGCAACCAGGGATATAATTTAAAAATCGTTTGTATGTCATGACTCCTGGAAAAGAAGATCGAAGTGGCCCCATTACCATCTGTTCGTAATAATATTGAAAACACTTGTAACCCGAATGATGGTAGAAAACCAAAATTGTCAACATCTCGCTCATACACAGTCCACATCGACGTGGAAGTTTCAACTCGCGCCCTTCTTGGCGGGCAATCTTTTCAATCTCAAGACAAAGATCATCTGCAAAAAGAAAGATTTCAATCAGTTTTTCTTCACTATTTTTGCTCTTCATTGGGCTAAAATTTTGGTAGACGTTTGATTTCGACACTCAAACATATCAAATTTTAGCCTTTTTTGTTGTAACTGCCTCAAAATCAACTTTTAACAACCGAACCTCACGTTATTTAAAAAAAGCAGACAATCCTCGACCAGAAACTGGCTCCTTTAGCAAACACGATCCCGGGGCCGACTTTATTTTCCTCCGCACTAACGCCTGTGCCCCGGAAGTAGACTCCGATGCCGATGGCGTGCCCGACACCCGCGATAAATGCCCCCAGATCTGGGGCAGCAACCCCGACGGTTGCCCCGCACTCATCAAAGAAGATAATACCGCCGCCGATTTGGACGCCTGGAAAACTGCCAAAAACCAGGGCACCGAATTGGCCTACCGCGAATACCTGCGCCGCTACCCCAATGGCGAGTTCAAAGAATTGGCCAACAATGCCTTGCGCAAATTGGAAACCCAGGCCCTGCAACGCCGCGACGATACCGCCTGGGAGGTTGCACAGGAATTAAGCACCCGGGAAGGCTACCAGAAATACCTGAATGATTATCCGGCAGGCCGCCATGTTACAGAAGCCAAGGCCGCAAAGGCTGCTTTGGAAGAACCTGTAATCCCTTCCGATGGCCTTGTTTTCATAAAAGGCGGCACATACACCATGGGCTGCACCAGCGAACAAAAGGATTGTGGTAGTGACGAAAAACCAACCCACAGCGTACAAGTAACCGACTTTTATTTAGGGCAGTTTGAAGTAACCCAAAAACTGTGGCAGGAGGTAATGGGTAATAATCCTTCCCGGTTTAATACTTGCCCAGAATGCCCGGTAGAGCAAGTAAGTTGGGACGATGTGCAGGATTTCCTGAAAAAGATCAATGCCAAAAACCCGGGCAAAAACTACCGTTTACCCACCGAGGCGGAATGGGAATATGCAGCCCGAGAAGGTGGCAAAGCGGTACTGTTTGGCAATGGAAAAAATGTGATTGACCCGGCAGAGATTAATTTTGATGCAAGTGAATCGTATAAAAAAGACTATTCGGTGGTAGGGGAGTATCGTGCAAAAACGGTACCAGTGGGTAGCCTGCGCAGTCCGAATGCCCTGGGCTTGCATGATATGAGCGGGAATGTTTGGGAATGGTGCAGTGATTGGAAAGGGAGTTATGCTGCGGGTAACCAGAAAGATCCAACGGGGCCGGCTACAGGCTCCGGCCGTGTTATTCGCGGCGGGTCGTGGGACGGCGTCCC
>CAIVGO010000788.1 GCA_903905445.1 uncultured Bacteroidota bacterium | reverse complement strand
GATGATTTCAAAGCTTCCTTAACATCTGCACAAATTAGCACCCTTGAATTAGCCTACAACCTGACCAATGCAGCAAAATGGTCGAACTTACCGGTTACTTTGGCTTCGCGTATCGGCATTCGTTTTGGGGATTTAAGCGCCGATCAGTTGGTAAAAGCAAAAACCCTGATTGCTGCTGCAATGGGCAAAGGTGCCAATGAAGGCTACGATGAGGCGCAACAATTATGGGCTGCCGATCAGTATCTTTCCCAAAACGGCGGCGGTTCTGCTTATGGTTCAGGCCAATATTACCTGGCGTTTTTGGGTACCCCTTCTACAATAGGTACTTGGGAGCTTCAAACAGGCGGGCATCATTTCGCGGTTGCCAATACCTATAGTGGCGGTGTTATGACCGGCGCAACCCCTTCTTTTCGGGCAGTAGAGCCCTTTGCTGCATTTCAAAGTGGCACCAATACCTATCAACCCATGTTACAAGAGCGGGATGCGCTGGCTGCGGTACTGGCTAGCTTTTCAGGTGCCGAATTGGCTACCGCAAAGTTAAGCACCACTTATAACGACATTACGCTTGGTCCGGGCAAAGATTGGCAATTTCCAACCATCAAATCTGGTATTAAATGTAGCCAATTGAGTACGACACAAAAAGAAAAGGTAATCGCAGCAATCCGTACCTATGTAGAAGACATTGATTCGGTTAATGCAGCGGCCTACATGGCACTTTATACGGCACAGTTGGATGAAACGTATATTGCTTATGCCAACACAACCGCCTTGGCTACCCAGAAAGATTACATCCGGATTGATGGGCCACGTGTTTGGATCGAATATTCGGTTCAAAATGGTATTGTATTGAGTCCAACCCATCCGCATTCTGTTTGGCGTGACCATCTGTCGGATTATGGTGGTTTGGGCAATCCTAATGTTGCAACCAATAATTTTCAAACTTTCAGTGGTAAGTTTGAAATTTTTCCGAACCCGAGCACAGGTAATTCCCAGGTTGAGGTTGCTTTGGAAAATCCAGCTACCCTTCAAATCACGGTATACGATGCTATGGGAAAAAAAGTGGGTACAGATTTGGCTTATAATGTAACTGCGGGTAGTCACAATTTTCCGATGGATCTTAAAGGAGTCCCTGCGGCCATTTATAACTGTATTTTAACGGTTAAAAATGCCGATGGTACTGTTTCGCGTGCTTCCAGGCAATTGAGTAAAATTTGATTGCCTGTTTGAAAATGAAAAAACGCCTTGTTTTTATTGTCTGTCTTACTTGGGTTAGCCAGCTTTGGTCGCATCCGATGCCCAATACCTTGATCGACTTAAGGCTTAGTTCGCATCAATTGGTTTTTGATTTAAAAATACCGTTGTTGGATGTAGAAACGGCAGTTTTTCAAACGAATCCTGTATCGGATGGCCACGCAGGCCTTCCGATGCAGGTTTTTATGGAGCAATATTTTTCCAAACATTTGCAAATCAAAGGTTTAGACGGTCGTTTGTGGCCGGTTCAACTTTTTGGACTGGATACAATCGTTGCATCCGATCCGATTATGGGCAATTTTCAAGAATTACACCTGAATTTTCGGGTAAATCCGCCTGAAAATGCAGATGCGCGCCAGTTTTTGCTGTATTATGATGCCATTATGCATCAAATAGTTACCCATCAAGCGATTTTGAGTATTGGGCAAGATTGGGAAAACGGTATTCATGCTTCAGAAAATGCTACAGCCAAATCTTTGGCCGTTATACAGGTTGATCCGACCAATGGCGAAGTATTACCAGTGGCCGTAAATTTGGAAAAAGGCAGCATTTGGAAAGGCTTTTTAGCCATGTTTCGCTTAGGAATGCGTCATATCGCGGAAGGATACGATCATTTATTATTTTTGCTGTTGTTGGTAATGGTTGCGCCCTTGGTATCGGTTCGGCAGCGTTGGGACCATGCGGGAGGATGGCGTTTTGGATGCTGGCGGGTGATTAAAGTCGTAACATCCTTTACCATTGGGCACTCCTTAACACTGGTCATTTGTAGTTTTGGATGGGTGCAATTTTCAAGCCGTTGGGTAGAGGTTGCCATTGCCGTTTCCATTTTGATTTCGGCGTTGCATACCATACGGCCTTTGTTTTTTCAACGGGAAGTATGGGTTGCGGGGGGCTTTGGATTGATACACGGCATGGCATTTAGCAATACGTTGCGCAGTTTGGCATTGGAAAACACGCAATTATTGTGGAGTCTTTTGGGCTTTAATCTGGGTATCGAGGCGGTGCAATTAGGGTTAGTTGCCCTTTTGGCGCCTGTATTATTTTGGTTAAGTGAAACGCGGTATGATCATTTTTTACGTTTGGGAGGTGGAGGGACAGGTGTGCTTATTAGTATTTATTGGATGTTTCAGCGATTGTTTTGATTACATCAGATTTAGGAGGGGGCTTGCTTTTTTAAATTTGTAGGCATAATTTTGTAAATCATCTGCGCACATGAGCAGTGGTATCTCAAACACTTCATTTTTAATCTACATTTTAATCAATGCACATTGTTTCAAAATTCAAGTCTGCCAATCTGGCCCGCTTAACTCCTGACTTTACGTATCATATTTTCAATCGGACCAACCACAAGGAGTTGCTTTTCCGTGAAAATTATGACCGCGTCCATTTTCTCCATCTTTTCAAGCATTTTGTTGCTGCATACGTAGACAGTTATGCCTATTGTTTGTTGCCCAACCATTTTCATTTTCTGGTGCGCTTAAAATCGGAGGGTTCGATTTTAGCAACAGCAACAGCGGTTGCTCCATTTTTGCGCACAGTTCCGCAGGAGAAACTTGTTGCTGCAAAAGAGGAAGAACGCGATTATCACGCGGTGGTGGAGCGGCAGTTTAAGCGCATGTTTACTGCTTATGCCATGTATTTTAACCGAAAATACAAGCGGAAAGGCAATTTGTTTTATCGGCCGTTCAAGCGCGTTTCAGTTAAAAATGAGGTGCATTTGCAATGGTTGGTGTATTATATTCACCATAATCCTGCAAAACATGGGGTTAGTGCCGATTTTTTAAATTACCCGTGGAGTTCTTATCAATTGCTTATGAGTAAGAGAATCACCATTTTGGACCGCGAAAAAGTTTGGGCAATTTTTGGCAGCAAGCAGTTGTTTGTTGATTTCCATCTTGGTTTATGCAATGCTTCTGATGAGTTTAATTTGGAGGAATAAGGTGGCGTTTTTAGGTGTTTCAATTTGGAGGTGTCACCTCGGGAGGTTGCTGTCTGAGGTGACACCTCGGGAGGTTGCTGTCTGAGGTGTCACCTCGGGAAGTTGCTGTCTAAGGTGTCACCTCGGGAGGTTGCTGTCTGAGGTGTCACCTCGGGAGGTTGCTGTCTGAGGTGTCACCTCGGGAGGCTGTTGTCTGAGGTGTCACCTCAGGAGGTTGTTGTCTGAGGTGTCACCTCGGGAGGCTGCTGTCTGAGGTGTGCTGTCTGAGGTGTCACCTCGGGAGGTTGCTGTCTGAGGTGTCACCTCAGGAGGCTGTTGTCTGAGGTGTCACCTCAGGAGGTTGCTCCCCGAGGTGTCATCTCCCCAACCAAATTTTCCAACCTCGTATCCACCACTTTTCCTATTTTTACCCCATGAATGCCCTCCTAGCAATTATCCGCCTGCTACGATTACCCAATTTGGTCATCGTGTTCCTGACGCAATGCATCCCGTATTGGCTGGTGTTGCGGCCTGCTATCTTGCGGGCAGGGGGAATTCCGGTGCTGACCCCAAATACTTTTGGACTGATTGCCCTTGCAACCGTGCTCACAACCTTGGCCGGGTATTTACTCAATGATTATTACGACCGCAATATTGATGCGATCAACAAGCCCCGGCGGGTGGTTTGGGGGAAATATTTGCCCGCCTCCATAGGGCTTTTGAGTTATGCAAGCGTGCTCGCCCTGGTGCATATTTTGGCATTTTATATTGATTTTACCCTGCGGCCCCACAGCCACTGGCCGTTATTGGTATTTCCAGGGGTTTCTTTTATGCTGTTTTTGTATGCTTGGCAACTAAAATGCACCGCTATTATCGGCAACTTGCTGGTTTCTGTTTTATGTGCTTTGGTACCTATAATTTTGTTGCTGCCCGAAGAACGGCCCATTTGGTTGTCCTCTTTTCAGCAGCCCGAACGCATGCAAGAAGCCGTTTCACTGGTTTATCTATATGCCTTGTTCGCGTTTGTGACCAACCTCATGCGGGAACAAGTAAAAGATTTAGAAGACTTTATGGGCGATTCGGCTTGCGGTTGCAACACCCTGGCTGTGATGCGTGGTCCACGGTTTGCAAAAAAACCGGCCGCTTTTACTGGCTTAACCGCGGTCATCTTGATCACCATCTTGTTGTTTTTTTGGCAACAAACCGGAGCACCGCTTTATCAAATTATCGCAGGGACCCTTCTGTTATTGCTTCCTTCTTTAATTGCTACGGTGCTGGTTTTTCGCGCAACAGGCCCCAAAGATTTTTCAACCGCCAGTTTGTATGTCAAAATTGTCATGTTTGCCGGGCTGTTTTTACTCTTGCGCAGTATTCCAGCCAATATTGGACTGCTCGGATACTGATCTTACATGGAGCATCTCCCAATTTTTTTATTGACTCAACTTTCACCATTTCCTGCCCGTGTTTCACTTCAATCGTCCTCTCGTCCTCGCTTCCAAAAGCCCGCGACGTGCCCAACTCCTTCAGGAAGCGGGATTCGAATTTACCGTCGCTACCTTTGATGTCAATGAAGATTTTTCCGCCGATACACCGGTTGAAGCAGTCGCTGAACAATTGGCCGTAAGAAAAGCCTTGGGCGCTAAGCACCTTGCAATCAACCAAACGATTGTGCTCGCTGCTGATTCTGTTGTAATTATAGATGGGGTAATATTTAATAAACCGGTTGATTATACAGAGGCGTTTCAAATGATCCGACAATTGTCGGGCAAGCAGCACACCGTGATGACCGGGGTTTGTCTCTTGGGGCAGGAGCAACAAGTATCGTTTACGGGCATCACCAAGGTGTGGTTTGCCGAATTAAGCGACGCTGAAATTGATTATTACATCCGCACTTGCAAGCCGTTTGACAAGGCTGGCGCGTACGGTGTACAAGAATGGATCGGCCATTGCAAAATTCAACGCATCGAAGGCACCTACACCAACGTTATGGGTTTGCCGGTTGATCTGGTGTATGCAGCACTCCAGCAGTTTGTGTAGAATATATGAAAAAAATTTGCCTCACTGTTACCAATGATCTTACCTACGACCAACGGATGCAACGGATCGCACGTAGCCTGCAATTGGCTGGTTATCAAGTAACTTTGGTGGGTCGCTTGTTGCCTAATTCGAGCCCATGCCAAGCGGAAATATTTCACCAAGTCCGTTTAAAATGCCGTTTTAACAAGGGTTTTTTATTTTATGCTGAATATAATCTTAGGCTCACCTATTGGTTATTACAAGCCGATTTTGATGCCATTGGTACCGTAGATTTAGACACGCTGGCAGCTGGGGGGATTGCTGGTATTTTACGCCGAAAAATTAGAGTTTTTGATGCACACGAATATTTTACCGAAGTCCCGGAAGTAGTGCATCGCCGTTTTGTAAAAGCATTTTGGGGGCTGGTTGCGCGCTTGTTTTTGCCGTTTTACCAACATGCCTACACGGTTGGGCCTGCTTTGGCCGGCATTTTTACCAAAATATACCGTATTCCCTTCGAGGTGGTGCGCAATGTACCGCAATCCATGGCAACCATTCCTCCTGATTTACCCGCCGATACGCCCCGCATTTTGTTGTACCAAGGCGCACTCAATGAAGGTCGAGGCATTGAATCCATGTTACAGGCCATGCAGGCACTGCCCGATTTCCAGTTTTGGCTGGCTGGGGAGGGCGATTTGTCTATTCCATTAAGGGAAATGGCGCAACATTTGGGGCTTGCCGATCGGGTACGTTTTTTAGGCTTTGTAAAACCTGCCGATTTAAAAGATTATACCCGCCAAGCCTGGGTTGGACTAAATTTATTGGAAAACAGAGGTTTGTCTTACTATTATTCGTTGGCCAATAAGTTTTTTGACAATGTGCAAGCCGCAAAACCCATCATCACTATGGATTTTCCAGAATACCGGGCCTTAAACCATGAATATGAAGTGGCTGTATTGTTGCCAGATTTAACTGTTGATACCCTGGTGCAGCAAATACGTCATTTAGCAACAGATCCTTTTTTGTATAATAAATTGAAATCCAATTGCTTACAGGCGCGCAAACATTGGATATGGGAAGCCGATGAACAGGTGCTATTGGGTGTTTGGGAGCGAGCCTTTAATGCGAAAGCACACGTTAAGGCCAGGTAACGACCGTCGCCGCATAAGCCAGGCCACCACCAAAACCGAAAAGCATCACCTTGTCGCCACTTTTTAATTTGCCTTCCCGAATACCTTTGCAAAGTGCGAGCGGGATGGACGCGGAAGATGTGTTGCCATAATCAACGATACTCTCCAACATGCGTTCGAGCGGAAAGTCCGTTTCCTTGCTAATGGCCTCCAAAATGCGCAAATTGGCACTATGTGGCACAAACCAATCAATATCATCCAATGTCAGCCCGTTTTTGGCTGCTAAAACATGCATTTGCTCAGCCACGGTTGTTACTGCCCATTTGAATACGCGTCGGCCGTTTTGAACGATTTTGCCATTCATCACAATTTCCTGCCCGTTTATTTTATCCGCAAAACCCGACAGGTATAAATCTGCGCCTCCTTCTCCATATGCTCCGGTAATCGTTTCACCAATATTACCTTTTTCATCGGCCTCAATTAAAACTGCGCCCGCGCCGTCTCCAAATAAAATACAAGAACTGCGGTCGGAAAAATCCGTAATGCGCGATAAGTTATCCGCACCAATCACTAATACTTTCCGATGTGAACCGGCGGCAATTAAGCCTTTGGCAACTACAATTCCATACGCAAAACCAGCACAGGCTGCATACACATCCAGGGCGCCGCTATGGTGCAATTCCAACCGACATTGTACCAAACAAGCCATACTTGGCATGGGCTGATCGGGTGAAACCGTGGAAACCAAGACCATATCTACATCGGAAAGGTCGATGCCAGAAACTTCAGCCAGGTTTTTAGCAGCCGCTACACACATATCGCTGGTAAATTCCGTTGGCCCGGTATGGTGCCGTGTTTGAATGCCCGTACGGGAAACAATCCACTCCTCGGTGGTTTCAATCATCGATAAAAAATCATGATTGGTGACGATTTTTTCAGGGGCGTACATTCCAATTGCACTCAAACGGGCGTTCATCAGACAAGTTGTTTTTACCTCCGGTTACAACGGAAAGCAGGTGATGGACAAAACGCTGTGGTGTACGTATGCCACATAGATAGGTTCGTATGGCTGGTTCTAATTAGTGCGGGAACAAATGTAGGAAAACAATACCACGATTTAAGTGGATTTGAAGGATGGACGGATAAAAAATTAAGGTTTGATGGCCACGACCATGCGATCAGCGCCCGCGAGATCTTTCCGGAGTTCAGTTTGTTGGAAGCCGGTTTTCGCTACTAAATCGAGTACCGCTTTTGCACTAAAAGTATTGCATTCAAAAAACAAGGCACCACCTGATTTCAATTTTCCCCAGGCCAATGCCGAAATTTCCCGATAAAAAATCAAGGGATCCTCATTTTCTACAAACAAGGCCATCGCCGGTTCATGACGATATACCGCTTCTGATACATGGGCCAACTCATGGTGTGGAATATAGGGCGGATTACTTACAATGATATCACAATCAGGAAGTTGTGGCCATTGGGATGAATCGAGTACGTCCTCCTCTAAAAACTGATATTGGTCTTTCCCCAACAACCGTTCGGCGTTGCGCTGGGCAATTATCAAGGCTTCCGGACTTTTTTCCAGGCCCCACAATTGCAAATCCCGGCGTTTGGATTTCAACGTAATGCCAATACAACCACTGCCTAACCCGATGTCCAGGATCGTTGGCGCAACCATTTTTTTTAATTTGATAAATTCTAAAATCCAGGCGACCAATTCTTCGGTTTCCTGGCGTGGAATCAATACAGCAGGCGATACTTCAAAGTTTAAACCATAAAATTGTGCTACACCCAATACATATTGAACAGGTTCTCCTGCCAATAATCGATGTATAATTTCTTGTAAATGTATTACTTGCGAATCGTTCAACAAGCTGCTTGCCAATTGGCCAGGACGAAGTTGAAATGCGTCTTCGAGTACAATCCGGGCGAT